>CAZHOY010000020.1:0-13016 GCA_964534695.1 uncultured Actinomycetota bacterium
TCGGAGATTCAAAAAAATTGGTTGAAACTTTTATAATCGATTTTAAAGAGAACATATATAAAAGAAAAATTAGAATTAATTTCTCCAGGAGATTAAGGGATGAAATAAGGTTTGAAAGTAAGGATAAATTAGTAAAACAGTTAAAGATGGATTTGGAATATGCGAGAAAGTATTTTCAGACTTACGAAAATGAAAGTTAGATGAAAAAATCTGATTAAATTGTAATTATAATATAGTTATGATAAATTATAGTACGAATGTTTTAGAGGAAGGTGAAAAAGTGACATTAGTTAAAGAAGAGAAGAAGAAGGTTATTGAAAAATTTAGAACCCACGAAAATGATACAGGGTCCTCTGAAGTTCAGATAGCTATTCTTACAAAAAAGATTAATAAGTTGAATGAGCATCTGAAGATAAATAAAAAAGATCATCATTCCAGGAGAGGTCTCGTAATCATGGTAGGTAAAAGAAAAAGATTGTTAGAGTATTTAAAAAATAATGACATAAGCAGATATAAGAAGATTATTGGAGAATTAGGTTTAAGGAAATAAAGTTTTTATCCCCAATGATTTTATTTATTCTGGCAGATTAAAGGAGAATGGATTATATAGATGGAAAGAAAATACGAAATTGATATAAACGGAAAGAAAATGTCATTTTCGACCGGTAAGATAGCAAGGCAGGCTAATTCAGTTTTGGTCAAGTTCGAGGGAAACGGGGTTCTGGTTACTGTGGTTATGGATAAAAAACCGGCTGAAAATTTAGATTTCTTCCCTCTGGTAGTTGATGTTGAGGAAAGGATGTATGCTGCAGGTAAAATACCAGGAGGGTTTTTTAGAAGAGAAGGAAAAGCCAGCGACAAGGCAATTCTTAACTCAAGACTGACTGATAGGTCTCTAAGGCCGCTATTCGATAAGAATATAAGAAACGAAGTTCAAATAATTGCCACTGTTATTTCTTTTGACCAGATAAATCCTTATGATATCTCAGTGATAAATGGTGCTTCCATGGTCCTGTACATATCAGACATACCATTTGACGAGCCTATTGGTGCTGTAAGGGTAGGTAAAGTAGGTGAAAATTGGATAGTAAATCCGATTTATGGAGAGATTGAAGAAAGCATTATAGATGTAGTGGTAGCAGGTACGGAAGAAGCAATATTGATGGTTGAGGCATCGGGTAAAGAAGCACCTGAAGAAATAGCATTGGAAGCCATAGAAAGAGCGCATATCGAAATAAAAAAAATAGCCCGCTTCCAAAAGGAATTTAAAGAGAAGGAAGTTAAAAAGAAAAGGCAGGATATTTCCAGATTCAAGTTAAATGAAGATGTTGGAAAAAGAGTAAAAGAATTAGCGGAAGAAAAAATACAGAAGGTTATGGATAATATTATAGCTTACTCAAAAGATGATAAGAAAAAGGCTTTACTTGATGATACGGATAAAGGATATTTTCAGGATGAAATTCTGGCCATAAGGGAAGAGGTTGATGAGAAGCTGGAACCGGAATATCCGGACCATAAAGAAAGTATCGGTGTAAGTTTTAAGGAGATTGAAAGAAAACTGGTAAGGAAGGCTATTCTGGAAAAAGGAATAAGGCCTGACGGTAGGGGTCTCGATGAAATTAGGGAAATAAACTGTGAAGTAGGCCTGTTCCCTGAAACAACTCATGGAATTGGTTTGTTTACACGCGGAAAGACACAGGCTCTGACCATACTGTCCCTGGGCTCGATAAGAGAAGCCCAGAAAATAGATAGTCTGGGAAAAGAAGAATTCAAGAGATATATACATCATTACAATTTTCCGCCTTACAGCACCGGAGAAACCTGGCCGCTCAGGGGGCCAAAAAGAAGAGAGATAGGGCACGGAGCTCTGGCTGAAAAAGCTTTAAGGCCTATGATTCCCGATGAAGATAAGTTTCCTTATGTCCTGAGATTGGTATCCGAGATATTAGAATCAAATGGCTCAACTTCAATGGCCAGTGTATGCGGAAGTACCCTGGCTTTAATGGATGCAGGTGTTCCCATACTGAATCCGGTTTCCGGAGTGGCTATGGGTCTGATTAAGGATGATAAAAAAGATGGTAAATTTGTAATATTAAAGGATATACAGGGAATAGAAGATTTTTACGGCGATATGGACTTTAAGGTGGCAGGAACCAAAAATGGCATTACTGCACTGCAGATGGACATGAAAATAAGAGGTATTGACCTGGAGATTATAAAACAGGCATTGGAAAAGGCACGGGAAGGAAGATTATTCATACTGGGCAAAATGTTAGAAGTAATTCCGGCACCCAGAGAAAGTCTGTCAAAGTCAGCACCAAAAATTACTACTTTTAAAATTCCCAAAGAAAAGATTGGAGAGGTTATCGGACCCGGTGGAAAAAATGTCAAGAGCATAAAAGACGAATTTGATCTGGATGAAATTGATGTGAGTGACTACAACGGAGAGGGAATGGTTTCTATTATTTCTTCAAATGATGTTAATATTAAGATGGCCAGGGAAAAAATAGAAGGGATGCTCAGGGGTATTGAGGATATAAAATTAGGGGAGGAATTCTCGGGAACTGTAGTGGGGATAACCAATTACGGGGCTTTCATAAATCTAATCCCCGGAGTGGACGGACTTCTGCATATATCAAAGGTTTCAAATAAAAGGATTAAAGACGTTAAGGATTACTTAAAAATAGGTGATAAAATATTGGTTAAGGTCGACAATATCGATTCCAGGACTAGAAAGATAAGTCTGGCAAGAACCGATATCTGAACATTTTATTAGTGAGGTAAATAGAAAAATAGTTTCGTCGAGCAGTTTAAAATTTGACAGGTATGAAATAACCGAGTTAGATAACGGAATTCGAGTCGTCAGTGAATATATTCCACATTTCAGATCAATATCTTTAGGTTTCTGGTTGCCCGCAGGATCCAGAAACGAGAATAAAAAAATCAGTGGAGTTTCCCACCTTATAGAGCATCTTCTATTTAAAGGCACCGGAAAGAGGAGTTACAGTGATATAGCAGTTGATTTTGATTCTATGGGTGCCGAATTTAATGCTTTCACCGATAAAGAGAACTGCTGCATTTATGCTGATTTTATTGATACGCATCTGGATAAATGTACGGAACTGCTGTTTGATATCTTAATGAATCCCTCTTTTTTAAATGAGCATATAAAAACCGAAAAGAAAGTAATAATCGAGGAAATTAAAATGGTAGAGGACAATCCCTCGGATAATATTATGAATTATTTTTTTAAGGCAATTTTTAACGGACACACTTTAAGCCTTCCGATTTTAGGTACCAGGAATTCGTTGAGGGGAATTGGAAGGGCTGATATACTGGAATATTTTAAAGAAAAATTCGGAATGGGAAATGCAGTCATTTCGGCTGCGGGTAATATAAGGCATAAGGATTTAATAGACAGGGTTAAAAAGAATATGGGTAGGATTGGCTATAGGAAGAATTTTAAAAATTCTATGGAACAGGAAATTCCGGATAATGGGCATGTTAAAAAGATTTATAGCAGTAAAACCAAATCCATTCATATTTGTATTGGCGGTTTGGGGTGCAGACGGAATAGTGAGGACAAGTACCCAATCTCGTTATTTACAATCTTATTTGGCGGGAGTATGAGTAGCAGGTTATTTCAGAAAATTAGAGAAGAAAGGGGTCTGGCTTATTCAATTTTTAGTAGCAATACTCAATATCTGGACACAGGAGTGGTATTTGTATATTCCGCTTCTTCGCCTAAAAATGCCGGTAGAATTTTAAAACTGATTAAAGGAGAAATATCTGATATCAGAAAATACGGAATAAAAGAGGTTGAACTGGAAAGGGCCAGAGAAAATTTAAAGGGAAATATTGTCCTGAGCGTTGAAGATATAAGTTCAAGGATGTTTAGGTTGGGGAAAAGTCTCTTATTTAATAAAAAAATTTTGACTATTAACCAGATATTAAAGAAAATAGATAAAGTAAGACGCAGTGACTTGAATGAGATAGTTGAAAAATATTTTAATCAGGACAGGATGAGTCTGGTAGTATTGGGAAAAATTAATAAAGGCAGGTTATGATGAAAAGGATAGTTATGTTCGGTATTTGCGGAAAAATGGGAATGTCTATTTCCAGGGAGCTTATGAAAGAGAAAGATGTGGAACTGATAGGAGGTTTTGATATTGAAAACGCAGGTATGGATATAGGTGAGTTTCTGACCGGTAAAAAAACAGGACATAAGATTTTTAATTCTTATGATAAAATTAGGCAGCTAAATCCTGATATTATTATTGATTTTACCGATGCCGACGCAGCAAATCTTACTGTTAATTGGGCGATTGATAACAATATAAATATAATAGTGGGAACTACGGGGCTAAGCAGCGGTAATTTAGCCAGTATTAAAAGGAAAGCGTTAAAATCAAATAGTAAAACACTTATTGCGCCCAATTTTTCAATCGGGGCTGTTATTATGGTCAAAATCTCTAAAATGATATCAAAATATTTTGACAGTTGCGAAATAATTGAATTGCATCATAATAAGAAAAAAGATGCCCCTTCGGGCACTTCAATACTGACGGCACAGCAAATAAATCTGGGAAAGACTTTTAGCAGGACCAGATTGGGACAGGGTGAAAAAGAAGATGTAGAAGGCTGCAGGGGAGGATTTTCCAATGGTATTCACATTCATAGTGTGAGAATGCCAGGCCTGCTTGCACATCAGAAAGTCATTTTTGGAACCAAAGGCCAGACCTTTTGTATAAAACATGACAGTCTGGATAGATCATCATTCTATCCCGGAGTTATTCTTGCAATAAGAAATCTGGATAAGCTTTCCAGTTATAATTTTGGATTGGATAAATTAATAAGCATATAGGTATATTATGGGAGATGCAGAGCAGCCATCGGTAATTGCTTCACCGCAGGCAATTTCAGGGGGCAGAGAGATTAAATCCGGTATACTGCAAAATTAAATAATTACAGGGGAGGAATATATGAATAATTTTGGTGAATTAATAACTGCAATGGTAACACCGTTTGATAAGGATTATAATCTGGCCCTTGATTGTTGCACTAAATTGATAAACCACCTGATCGACCAGGCCAGTGAAGGAGTTTTGCTATCGGGTTCCACTGGAGAATCAGCAACTCTTGATGATAATGAGAAGATAAAATTATATAAATTTGTAAAGGATAATTTTGGCAGTAAGATTAAAGTAATAGCAGGTACGGGTTCCAATGATACCAGACATTCGGTGGAGTTATCGAAAGAAGCGGAGAAGATTGGAGTCGACGGTCTGTTATTAGTAGCGCCGTATTATAATAAACCTTCACAATGGGGCATGCTCAAGCATTTTGAAGCCATTGCCGGTGAAGTTAAGATTCCCATACTGCTGTACAATGTTCCGTCAAGAACATCATCCAATATAAGCTCCAGAGTCTGTGTGGAATTATCAAAAATTGATAATATCTGCGGAATTAAAGAAGCCAGCGGCAATATGAGACAAATAGCAGAAATAATCAGGGACACGGATAAAGATTTTTTAGTATACAGCGGGAATGATGGTGATACACTTCCCATATTGTCCCTGGGGGGACATGGAGTTATAAGTGTGGCTTCACATATTGTGGGCAGGAAGATAAAAGAGATGATAATCGGTTTTAAGACGGGAGATTTTAGAAAAGCTGCAGAGCTGCATCGGGATCTTGTAGATATATTTTACGGTATTTTTATAGATACCAATCCGGTTCCGATTAAAGAGGCATTGAATCTAAAGGGCATTGATGTAGGAACATGCAGGCTTCCTTTATGTTCTATGGATGATGAGAAATTGCAATCTTTTAAGGAGATTTTAAAAAGATATAAGGTAATAGATTAAGTTAGAAAGTGAAATTCTGTAAATAAGTAATCATGACAAAAAAAACCAGCTTAAAATTAATACCTCTGGGAGGCTTAAGTGGTATTGGCAAGAATATAACAGTATTCGAAAAGGATAACCAGATTATAATAGTTGATTGCGGGATAATGTTTCCGGATGACGAGATGCCGGGAATTGATTTTATAATACCGGATTTTTCATATATCAAAAAAAATAAAAAAAAGGTAAAAGCGGTAATACTCACCCATGGACATGAAGATCATATAGGCGCATTGCCGTTTCTGTTTAAGGAAATCAACGTACCCGTATTTGCAACCAAACTTACCATAGGCCTGGCCAGAATAAAATTCGATAATTCGCAAAGGGCTGCTTCTGTGAAATATAATGAGATTGATACCGAAAGGCCCCTGGATATAGGACCGTTTCATATAAAATTTTTCAGGGTAAACCACAGTATTCCTGATGGAGTGGGATTAATAATAAATACGGATATCGGAACCGTGATCCACACCGGAGATTTTAAGTTTGATTATACCCCTATTGACAACAGAGTTACTCAGTTTGCAAAAATAGCCAGGGCCGGAGAAGAGGGTGTGCTGGCTCTTTTATGTGACAGCACCAATTCTGAAGAACCGGGGTATACCCTTCCCGAAAGAGATGTGGGTAAAACACTGCTTGAAAAATTTGAAAAAGCTGACAAGAGAATTATTGTAGCTACTTTCTCATCACATATACACAGGATACAGCAAATTCTGGATGTAGCTAACAAGCTGGAGAAGAAAGTTGCAATTTCAGGTAAATCCATGCTCAAAACCATTAGAATCTCTTCTGAACTGAGATACCTGAAAATTCCCGAAAATACTATAATCCCCATAAAAAAAATTGACGAGCTCCCCATAGGTAACCTGGTAATTCTTTCTACGGGAAGCCAGGGAGAACCGCTTTCAGCTCTGAACCGGATGGCTCTAGGAGAACATAAGAGGGTCAGTATTATGAAAGGGGATATGGTTATAATATCTGCTTCACCCATTCCGGGAAATGAAAGGGCCATATCCAATACCATAAATATGCTTATAAAACGGGGAGCGGATGTATTTTATGAATCCATTGCTGGGGTTCATGTATCAGGGCATGCTGCGCAGGAAGAAATAAAGATTATGATAAGCCTGACCAGGCCCAAATTTTTTATCCCCATTCATGGAGAGGATAAACATAAAATACAGAATGCCAGGATAGCAAAGTCTATGGGAATTAGTGAGACAAATATAATTATGGCTGAAGACGGCGATATTATTAAAATGAATTCAGATATGTGCAGGATTTCAAATAACATAAAACCGCAGACTATTTACATTGATGGTGTTGGAATGGGAAATGTGGAGGATGTGATACTTAAAGACAGGAAAATATTATCGGCAAATGGAATCATATTTATAGTGATTGGAATAGATTATGATAAAAAAAGGATCCTATGTGAGCCTGATTTTACTTTAAAAGGAATAATATACATTGAAAATTTTAAAGAAGTATTAAATGAGTCCAAAAAAATCATAGTGAATTCAGTACAAAAATGCTTTGATAACAATATTGTGAGCAGAGCCGGATTTGAAAATTTTATAAGTGACAGGATAGAAAAATTTATTTTTAAAAAAGCAGGGATAAGACCTATAATAATAATAAAAGTTATTAGTCCCGTTAAACATTAGTTAATTTGAGGGGCCGGAAAAGATGGCAAATAGAAATTATAAAAGAAAAGGAACAACCAGAAAGAACAGCATAAGTTCAAGAAGCAGCAGTAGAAAGAAATATGTAAAGAGAAGGACCGAAGTTTACGGTATTTTTATAGTAATGGTTTCAGTACTGCTATTCATTAGCGTGTACGGTTTTTCGGAATCCGGTGTTATAAATATATCTGTAAACAGTTTCCTGTCTTTTATCTTTGGGATTGGTAAATTTTTAATACCTTTTATGCTTATGATATGGGGCTTCAGCTTCTTTCTTAAGAGGATACGCTTCTTGTCTTCAAGCTTTGGCTGGGGATTCTTTCTTTTGTTTTTTTCCATACTGGGGATTTTCGGCAACAATTTTGGCAATCAACAAAATATTTTTGATGAAGTTCTGGTAAGAACCAGAGGAGGGATTGTAGGAGCCGGGATTTTTTATGGCCTGTCCAAACTTTTCAGTAATATAGGTGCAATAATAGTACTGGGTGTTTTACTGATTATATCAGTTTTAATAATAACCAAAATATCATTAATAGATATGGGTAGAAAGGCAATTTATTTATTCAGGAGAATCAGATTCAAGCCCAGGAAAATTTTATTCGAGGCAAAAAATGGCCGGGACGAATATGAAACGTTAAAGGAACCGGTGGAAAAGGAAGGCAAATTTTATAGGGAAAATGAAAGAATTGATTCAAAAAAGGTTGGAATTTACAGCAGTACCGATAAAATGATTGAGGAAGCCGGAACAAAGGAAGAGGACATAGAAAGGATAATTGAAACCGATCATGATCAGTTAAAAATGCCCCTGATAAAAAGCAGCGGTACTGATGATAATTATAGGCTGCCTCCCATAAATTTGCTGAAAAAAACAAAAAACCTGCCTTCAAGGTTATATAAAAAAAGCGTTAAGGAAAGAGTTTATACTTTAAACAGGCTGTTTAGTGATTTTAATTTAAATGCCAGGGTAGATAGAGTGGTTGGCGGACCTACTATAACTCTTTATGAGTTAAAACTGTCACCGGGAGTAAAGGTTCAAAGACTGATGAGTCTGGAGGATGACTTTTGTGTTGCGCTGGGTTCACCCGATCTGAGGATTCTCGCTCCCATACCGGGAAAATCCGCTATAGGGATAGAGGTTCCCAATACTGTCAGAAGCATTGTTACCCTGGGTGATATTTATTCGAACGAAGATAAAAAATTAAACGATAATCTGTTGAATATTCCATTAGGCAAAAATCTTTCAGGTAATATAATTTATATGGATATAGCAAGAATGCCGCATATTCTTGTTGCCGGAGCCACAAATTCGGGGAAAAGTTCGTGTCTTAACAGTATTATAATAGCACTTCTTATGAAGGTAAAGCCCGCTGAGGCCAGGTTTATTATGATTGACCCCAAGATGGTGGAGCTCAGCATCTATAATGGAATACCACATCTACTGTCACAGGTGGTTATCAATCCAAAAAAAGCTGCATCAGCTCTCCTGTGGATTGTGGAAGAGATGGAGAGCAGATTTAAGAAACTGGTTGAGAGAAATTTTAAGTCCATAGAAATGTATAATATTGAAGCAAAGAGGAATTATGACGAAGATAAGGATATCAAACCCCTGCCGTATATATTAGTGTTTATAGATGAACTGGCCGATTTGATGATGGTTTCAGCTTCAGAAGTAGAGGACAGCATATGCAGAATTGCCCAGATGGGAAGGGCGGTCGGTATTCATCTGATAATATCCACACAAAGGCCGTCGGTTAATATAATAACAGGATTAATCAAGGCAAATATACCCTCAAGAATAGCATTTATGGTTACATCCAATGTTGATTCCAGGGTCATACTAGACTGCGGGGGAGCAGAAAAGTTAACCGGAAGAGGAGATATGTTGTATTTGCCTTACTATTCAAACAGGCCCGAGAGGATCCAGGGAGCTTTTGTGACTTCCAGAGAAATAGAAATGATTACGGGGTATATAAGGAATATCGGTAAGCCTGAATACAGTTTTGAAATTTCAAAGATAATAAGTGACAAGGATAAGAATTTACTGGAAGAAGATGAACTTTTCTATGAAGCCTTACGGGTAGTTGTGGATTTCGGACATGCGTCGGCTTCACTGCTGCAGAGGAGACTGAGAATAGGTTATTCGAGAGCAGCAAGAATTCTGGATCAAATGGAAAGCAGGGGGCTGGTGAGCAGTTATGACGGCAGCAAGCCCAGGGAAGTGTTAATCTCAAAGAATGATTTAGTTAAAATGCTGGAAGAAAAGGAAAAATAGAAGTTTTAAAATTCCTGATATGAAATGTTCAATAATAAGCATAGGAACCGAACTAAATCTAGGATTGATACTGAATAAAAATTCCAAATATATAGCCGAAAAAGTTACTGGCCTTGGAATAGAATGCAAGTATATGTTCACTGTTGGCGACAATGCAATAGAAATTTCAAGGATATTAGAACAAAGTTTAAAGTACAGTGACCTGGTAATAATAAGCGGAGGATTGGGCCCTACAGATGATGACATTACCAGAAATGCAGTTGTTCTGGCTCTGAATTTAAAGCTGGTAAGAGACAGGAGTCTTGACGGTACAAGCTTAAAGTTTACCAGAAAAATAAGCAGTAAGAAGATTAAGGCAAGGCTGTTGCGGCAATCTTATATTCCCGAAAAATCATTTCCCATCAAGCCAAGAGTAGGAAGTGCTTCAGGATTTAGGATAAAGCTGGGTAATGGAAAAATTATATTCTGTATTCCGGGAGTCCCAAAAGAGATGGAGAGTATGTTTAGCTGCGATGTCGAACCTTTCCTCAGAGATATTGCAATAAAGAAAAATATAAGAACTGATAAGTTAAAAAAATCAATATTGCTGACCACTGATATAAGTGAAACCGAAATAGAAGAAAAGATAAAAGGTATTGTAGGCGAAGCCGAAAAAATTGGTGTAAAGGTAGGAATTACTGCTGACCCCGGTTTGATAAAAATAATAATAGTGGCAAAATCGGAAGAAGATAAGAAAGCCATTCAGAATTTAAAAATAATCGAGGATAAAATTTCAAAAAAGCTGGGAAATTATTTTTATGGTAAAGATGATATTTTGATTTCAGATAAATTGAAGGAAATCATAGCAAAAATTGGCGGGAAATTAACTATCAGTACCGCAGAATCGATAACCGGCGGTCTTATAAGTAGTGTCATTACTGATACCCCGGGCAGTTCCCGGTTTTTTCTGGGGGGTATAATATCTTATTCAAATTACTCAAAGATTAAGCTGCTTAATGTAAATAAAAATATTTTGAAAAAATACGGTGCCGTAAGCAGGACTGTATGCTTGAGTATGGCAAGGAATATAAAAGAAATTTTTAAATCCGATTATGCATTAAGTGTAACCGGATTTGCGGGACCGGAAGCAGAAAATAAAAAAATTGGACTGGTATATTGCTGCATACTGGGACCCGATAATTATGAGAAGGTATTTGAAAAAAAATTTGTAGGTAGCAGAAGAGAGATAAAATTTAGGACCACACAATTTGTGCTAAACGAACTCAGAGCTGCAATGAATGAAAAAATTTTATCATCAACATAAATCCAGTGGTCAAAAACGAACATAATTCTGAAAAAAGATTGTTTATAGCTATAGATATTCCTGGCTTTATGAAGGATAATATATATGGTTTTGCTGCCGGTTTATGGGGAGAAGACAGAAGAATAAAATTGGTGCCAGCTTCCAATATTCATATAACTTTAAGATTTTTGGGTAATAAGGATATAAGCAGGATGGTTAAGATAGAAAAAGCTATAGGTACAACGGCAGATTCATTTACCGGATTTAAGTATGAAATAGAGGGAAGAGTAGATGCATTCCCGAACCTGTGTAATGCCAGGGTTGCTTTTCTGAAGATAGGGAACGGAGGCAGGAAAATATCTGAAATCTATAACTTTCTGGATGATAATTTGAGCAGAATCAAAATAAGGAAGGAAAAAAGAAAGTTCTTTCCCCATATTACTATTGCCAGAATAAAGGATAAAAAGAATATAGAAGAAATTGCAGGAAAACATTTAATGAATACCGCCGGAGTTTTGGATTGCCTGGATATTACCTTATTTGAGAGCCGGCTGGAACCTCATGGAGCGGAATATACTGTTATTAATAAATTCAGTTTAAGGTAGTAAGATATGTTTGGGAATATGATTTACTATTTAAAAATATTTTTAATATGTTAAAATTTGCTTATGGACAATTGCACAAAAAGTTTTATTTTTTATTATATTAATTTTTGCGTGGAAATTTTAATGGAGGATAAAGTATGGACAGGGAAAAAATAATAGAGAATACAGTATCTCAAATTGAAAGGCAGTATGGCGGCGGAGCTATAATGAAATTGGGAGAAAAGGGTTCAATAGCGGATATAGGATGCATTTCTACCAATTCTCTGGGGCTGGATATAGCACTGGGGATAGGCGGTATTCCCAGGGGAAGAGTTACTGAAATTTTTGGGCCGGAAGCTTCCGGTAAAACAACTCTTGCGCTGCATATTATTGCAAGTGCCCAGAAAAATGGAGGTATAGCAGCATTCATAGACGCGGAACATGCATTGGATCCTAGTTATTCAAGAAATTTAGGGGTCAATGTTGAGGAACTTCTGCTGGCGCAGCCAGATAACGGAGAGCAGGCTTTAGAGATATGCGAAATTTTACTAAAAAGCGGGGCGCTGGATGTGATTGTAATAGATTCCGTGGCTGCACTGGTACCAAAAGCAGAATTGGAAGGAGAAATCGGGGATTCCCATATGGGACTTCAGGCAAGATTAATGTCACAGGCTCTAAGAAAGATAACCGGAGTGGTTAGCAAGACCAGGACTTCGGTAGTTTTTATTAATCAGCTCAGGGAAAAAATAGGGATTATGTTCGGCAATCCCGAAGTAACACCGGGGGGCAGGGCTCTGAAATTTTATTCATCGGTAAGGATAGATATAAGAAGAATTGACAGCATTAAGAGCGGTACGGATAATATCGGAAATAGAGTAAGGGCCAGGGTAGTAAAGAATAAAGTAGCACCTCCTTTCAAAAGTGCCGAGTTCGATATAATGTATGGAAGGGGGATATCAAGAGAAGGAAGCATACTGGACGTGGGCGTTGAAATGGAAATTATAGAAAAGAGCGGGTCCTGGTACTCATACAAAAATGAACGTATTGGACAGGGCAGGGAAAATGCAAAAATGTATCTGACACAAAATGTAAAGGCAACGGAAGAAATTGAGAAGAAGGTTAAAAGTATGATCGATATGGATACTCCAAGGCAGAATAAGAAAAAGAATGCAAAGGAAAAAGGTTAAAATTTTTCAGGCGTTAATGCAGCGTGCTTTAAGGCACGTATACTATGTCAATATTCAGCGATTATGTCACCTAAAAGTATATAGTTTTATTCAGCGATTA
>CAZHOY010000021.1:0-12859 GCA_964534695.1 uncultured Actinomycetota bacterium
TCCATCAAACAGGATGAGCTAATCGGAAGCTTCATATCCCTTGAAGAAGCCAGCAGGGAAGTAGGCAAGATAACCAATGCCTATAAGAATGATGATATTGATCTGACCATCCTGCTCACCCATATCGGTTTTGAGTCAGACATAGAACTTGCAAAACTTTTAAAGCCACAGTGGGGAGTAGATCTGATTATTGGCGGCCATTCCCATACCATTCTGGACAAACCGGAAAAGGTCAACAACATCCTGATAACCCAGGCAGGGGTAGGCTCCGACCAGATTGGAAGGTTTGATCTGGTGGTGGATGATGATACCAACAGTGTCATTGATTTCAAATGGAAGCTTATTCCCATAGACAGCGGTCTGGCCGAGCCGGATATGAACCTTCAGGATTATATAAACTCTTTTAAAGATGTGGTTGATAGAAAATATAATACTATAATCTGTAAACTATCCAGAAAATTAACCCACCCTGCACGCGAGATTGAAACTTCTCTGGGAAACCTGGTAGCAGATGCTTTTGCGGAAACCGCACAGGCGGATGTTATGCTGGTAGGAAGCGGCTCCATAAGAGTAAAAGAAATCGGTCCTGTTGTAACCTTGAAAGATTTTAAAACCTGCTTCCCCTATGATGATTTTTTAAACCGTTATAAGGTGAAAGGTTCCGTTCTTAAAAAAATATTTTCCTATATTATGAGAAAGGAAAATAGAAACAGTGAAGGAGAATGCTATCAGGTAAATAGTAGTGTAAGAGCAGTTTATAATGATATGAAAGGGGAGCTTATATCGTTGGATATTAATGGCAGCCCTGTTAATGATAACGGATTTTATACCATCTGCCTTCAGGAATATCACTTCAGTAATTCTGCTGCTTATCTAAATGCTACTAATGGTGAACTGATGGAAGCAGGCCAGCATAAGGTAATAACTACCTCAGCACAGGAAGTCCTGGAAGAATATTTAAGGGATAATCAGAATATTTACAAAAATATAGAAGGAAGATTGGTATATAAGTAAAAAGCAATCTTTCATTTAAAAAAAAAGATTTAAAAATAAAAAATTACTACCGAATATTAATTTAGAATAAGAAATAAAAGTGTGTTATAGAATAGCAGGCATTGGAGAGATATTATGGGATGTGTTTCCAAACTATAAAAAGTTAGGTGGAGCTCCGGCCAATTTTGCTTATTTTATAAAAAAATTAGGACAGTATGGAGTGATTGCCAGCAGAATTGGTCACGATCCACTGGGGAAGGAAATTCTGGGCTCACTGACGGGACTTGGTCTGGATATGGATTTTATACAGGTTGACCTAAAGCACCCGACGGGAACGGTTGATGTAAAAATAGATGGCAGCGGACAACCGGATTATATTATTAATGAGAATGTTGCCTGGGATTTTTTAAAGTTAAGCCATAGCTGGAAGGAGCTTGCCGGAAAAACCGATGTAGTTTGTTTCGGTACCCTGGCCCAGAGATCTTCGGAATCCCGGAAAACTATTACCAGTTTTTTAAAAATGGTTCCGGATACTGCCTTCAAGGTGCTTGATCTGAATCTGAGACAAAACTTTTATTCCCTTAAAATAATTTTACGGTCACTGGAGCTTTCAACAGTATTAAAACTAAGTAAAGAGGAACTTGAGATTTTAAAGCATTTAATGGGCAGTTTGATAGAAGAAAATGATGTTGATTTTTGCAGGGGACTGATGAAAAGATACGGAATAAGACTGGTGTGCATTACCAGGGGAGATGGTGGAAGCCTGGTTTTGAATGAAAAGAATTATTATGACCATCCTGGTTATAAAGTTTCTGTTGCAGATACGGTAGGCGCCGGGGATGCTTTTACGGCGGCAATGGTAATCCAGTATCTTCGCGGTGGAACGCTTGAAGAAATAAGTAATTCTGCCAACAAATTGGGGGCCTGGGTATGTTCAAAGTTTGGCCCCACTCCGGTTCCGGACGGGGGAATTGAGAATTTTTTAAATAAGGGCAGTGATTTTTAAAGCAGGAATTTTTTCCCAGGATTTATTCTCTGTAAATTAAACCGGGTTCTGGTTATTTAAGACTTCATCTTCCATCTGGTGAGTATATTTTCCCTGTTAAAAATCTTAACCGCCAGCCTTAGTACCAGCGGGCATACTGCCAGCAGTACCAGACATCCTATAAGTAGATAAATAACATTTAAAAGAAAGAGTCCCGCTATCTGGAGGCCAATGATAAGATAGATGGGCAGTATTATAATTGCCCCTATTCCCTGTGCGGACCTTATATCGGTGGACCTTGAGGAAACTATAATGCTGGCCATGGTAAGTATAAAGGACAGTATGGGACTCAATAGAAAGGCTACAATAACCCATTCTACAGTGGGAAGAGGCATATAGCCCAGTTTTAAAAAGGCGGCTATATCTACCACTATGGTCAGTATTATAAAATTAATGGTGGAAATGACAAAAGCAGGAACCAGGGCAGTAAGTGACTTTCCCAGCAGAAGTTCGGATGTTTTAATAGGTGTGGCCAGGAGCGGCTCCAGGGTTTGATTCTCCTTTTCCATGATTACAGAGGAAGGTGCAATAAGACTGGGAACCATGGCCGGAAGCATAAGCAGAAGGACGAGCAGCTGCTTTAAGATAAATCCTATAAGCACCCTGAGCGGGTCTTCAACCTGCCCGAACATCTTACTTATAAAATTAATCGTATCCTCATCCTGCAGTATTGATTCGCTTCCTATAATCATGAAAAGCGGCATACCAATAGAAAAGATAACAGTAATTATAATAATGGGCAGCCAGATGTTCTTGTTCCTTATTACTTCTTTAATCTCTTTTTTAAAAATAATACCTGCGTTTTTCATTCTTCCCCTTCATCCTTAACCAGGTCAAGGTAAATTTCCTCCAGGCTTGCTTTTACCTGGTTAAAATAAAGAATTTTAACCCCGTTTTCAACCAGTTTCTTAATGATTACGGGATTTGAAAGTTCCGGCTCTTCTATTACCAGAGTTGCCCTGTTTTTATCTGTCTTGATATCTTTTATTTTATCAATTTCTTCCATCAGTTTGACGTATCTATGTGCATCATCTGCAAATACAATCTCCACTCTTTTATTTTTATCATCATTCTGCAGTTCGGAAAGGGTGGCAATCCTTATTATCTTTTTGTTTATAATACAGACCCTGTCCGAAAGATAGGATGCCTCCTCCAGGTTGTGGGTGCAGAGAAAAACAGTAGTTTTCTCTTTTTTCAGACTGTCTATGAAATTCCTTACCATATGGGCACTTTCCGGGTCCAGGCCTGCGGTGGGCTCATCCAGGAGCAGTATTTTTGGTTCATGTACCAGTGCCCTGGAAAGTGCCAGTTTTTGTTTCATACCTTTGGAATAAGAGCCTGCCAGGTCGTCTTTTCTGTCCCAAAGATCAAACATCTTAAGATATTTTTCGATGTTATCTTTTCTTCTGGCAGGGGGGATATTATAAAAGGCAGAGTAATACTGGAGGTTATCGTAAGCGGAAATTTTCTCATACATTCCCGGAGACTCGGTCAGAAGCCCTGTTATGGACCTGATATACTCTCCATTGTCTTTAGGGTCCCTGCCGTCTATGTTTATCTTTCCCGAGGTGGGGGAAATGAGGGTTGACATCATTCTAATGGTGGTGGTCTTTCCCGCTCCGTTGGGACCCAGAAAACCGAATATCTCACTTTCATTTATATCAAAGGAGATATTTTCAACTGCGGTGATGTCTCCAAATTTCTTGGTTAGGTTCTCTACTGTTATCATAAGAAAAAATTTTACCCTTAATATAAATTTTTATCAATTTGAAATATTAAAGCGAAACGGAAGGGAAATATTCTTTTGAGATTTTATCCCGGTTTTAATATAATTTCTTTTACGGGGCAAATAAAGTGGACCGTATTAGAATAACTTTTAAGATGATAATATGAATAAAATTAAGCAAGGAGCGGAAATGAATACAGCTACCCGTACCAGGAAAATAGATATACTGATGATAGACAATTATGATTCCTTTACCTTTAACCTGGTGCAGTATCTGGGTGTAATGGGTGAAAATATAAAGGTAAGGAGGAATGATAAAGTGGGGCTGGATGAAATTGAAAAGATGGCACCTTCCAGGATAGTGATTTCACCCGGTCCGGGAAAGCCTGTCAGTGCAGGCATTTCAAAAGACTTAATAAAGCGTTTTTACAGGCAAATACCCATACTGGGAGTTTGCTTGGGGCACCAGTGCATTGGTGAAGTGTTCGGTGCGGAAGTGATTAATTCAGGAGTGGTGGTACATGGAAAGACATCTATGATTTATCATGATGGTAAAAGTATTTTTAGGGGAATAAAAAATCCCTTCGAGGCTGCCAGATACCATTCTCTGATTTTAAAAAAAGATACCATTCCCTCCTCGCTTGAGGTGACCGCCCGTACCGAAGATGGTATTGTAATGGGAGTGAGGCACAAATCTTATAAACTGGAAGGTATACAATTCCATCCTGAATCCTTCCTGACCCCGGTGGGGCTGGAAATACTTAAAAATTTCATTAACTTATGAACATCCTTTCTACAATTTCAGATATAAATCTGGAGATGCCGCCTCAGGATGTGGCCTATAACCTAAGGGATAAGGATTATCTTTGCTTTCTGGACAGTAGCCTTGTTCCCGATAAATATTCAAATTTTTCTTATATCGCCTGGGATCCAAAATTTATAATAAGCAGCCGGGGTTATGAAAATGAGTTCAAGTGCGGCTCCGGGGGCGTAAGTTATTATTCATACCAGCATCCTTTATCCTTTATCAAACAGAACATGAAAAGCTATACCAGAAGCCTTCCCGGCAGTGAAGTAAAAAGTGTCAGGACAGTTTATATTACCGGAGGAGGCATTAAAAAAGTAACCGGAGATACGGACAAAGAACTTCCTGATTTTAAGGGAGGTTATACAGGTTACCTGTCATATGATTTGAAAAATTACATCGAAGAGCTTCCATCAACTGCGGTAGATGATGTTAATATCCCCATATTTTATTTAGCTTATTACAACAGGCTGCTTGCATTCGGCCATAAGCAGAACAGATGGTACCTTATAAGGAATTTTCTTACCAGCTCAAAAGGAAAAGAAAAAGGAAGTGCTTTTGAAACTGTATTTTCAGAAAGCGATTATCTAAAATCCGGCATAAGGGATAAAGATTTAATACAAAAAACAGATTCGGAGGCGGAAAATATTTTAAATGATATTAAAGGTACCGGGGATATTAAAAAAAATATAGTGGAAAAATACTGCAAAAAGAAAATTTTAAATATAAGGTTCCGCTCAAATACTAGCCGGCGCAGCTATTTAAAAAAAGTAAAAAAAACCAGGGAATATATTCATAACGGGGATATTTACCAGGCAAATTTCAGCCAGAGATTTGAAGCTGATTTGCCCGTGGAGCCAATGGATCTTTATTATATATTAAGGGAAAAGAACGCAGCTCCCTTTTCTGCGTTTATGGGATTTCCGGAATTTTGTATCGGCAGTTCATCGCCGGAGAGATTTTTATTTCTAAAAGGCGATATTATCCAGACCAGGCCCATAAAAGGAACGCGGCCCAGAGGAAAGGGTACCGCAGATGATGATAAAAACATAATTGAACTTAAACACAGCGCCAAGGACAGAGCGGAACTTAATATGATTGTGGACCTGGAACGCAATGATCTGGGAAAATTCTGTTACTACGGCACGGTTAAAGTCGCAGAACATGCAGTGGTGGAAAAATATGCAAAGGTTTTTCATTCAGTTTCTACCGTAGTAGGCAAGGTAAAAAAGGGAATTAACATCTCGGATATTATAAAGGCAGCATTTCCAGGCGGTTCCATAACCGGTGCGCCAAAAATAAGGGCCATGGAAATTATTGATGAGCTGGAGCTGACTGCCAGGAACGTTTATACCGGTTCCATTGGCTATATCGGTATTGACTGTACCATGGATTTAAATATTGTAATAAGGACATTTGTTATAAAGAAAAATAAGTTTTATTATAATGTAGGCGGGGGAATTGTAGAGGATTCGGTCCCTGCCAGTGAGTATAATGAAACACTGGATAAGGGCATTGCTCTGGAGGAAACCCTGAAATTTTTTAAGTTTAAAAACCTAAGAAAGCTGCTCTAAAATTTCTATAGGGAGAAGCCAATATGTTTAAGTATATATTTATTGACGGAAAACTAGTCCCCGAAGGAAGGGCCAGGATATCGGTTAAGGACAGAGGGTTTCTGTACAGCGACGGCCTTTACGAGACCTTGAGAAACTGCAGGGGTAATTTGTTTATGATTGATGCTCATATCGAAAGGCTGTTTCATTCGCTCAAAATCCTGAGGTACAGCGTTCCATTTGATATGGAATATGTGAAAAACGCAGTAATCAAAACCATTGCCAAAAACAACTTAAGTTCAAGCGACGCTTATATAAAGATAATTGTAACCAGGGGTATTTACAGCGGGGAACTTCATTTCAGCAGCAGCTGCAGGCCTTCCCTTATAATAATTACCGAAAAGCTTGAGCCTCATCCCCGGGATGATTATACCCTGGGTATAGATATAATCTCTTCTTCCATAAAAAGGCCATCTATGGGCCATGCACTTTATTCCCATAAGCTTTTAAATTATTTTGAAAATATCTTTGCCAAGGATGAGGCCCACAGAAGGGGTGCACAGGAGGCAATTTTTTTAACCAGGGAACGTCTGGTTCTGGAAGGCGCATCAAGCAATATTTTTTTGGTTAAGAGAAATACGGTTTATACTCCACCGCTTACCCAGAATATTCTGCCGGGAGTAACCAGGGAAGTGGTTATAGACCTGTGTAAGGAAAACGGGATAAAGGTAAGGCAGAGGAAAGTTCATTACCGGGATATTATAGGTGCGGAAGAGGTATTTAAAACCAGTTCTGTTGCAGAGATAGTACCGGTAAAGAAAGTTGACCGGTTTACGATAGGGGGGAAAGTCCCCGGCAGTATTACTTTAAAGGTCATGGAATTATACAGGGATAGAGTAAGTCTTTAAAATTTGCATTAGGATAATTTCTTGTTAAAATAGACGCGTGTTCCTATCTTTTTAATAAAAACAAATTACAAAATTAAAAAATAAAAATATAGAAAGAGTAATTATGAAGTACAGAACCTTAGGAAAAACAGGCTTTAAAGTTTCTGAAATCTCACTGGGAACCTGGCAGTTAGGCGGCAGGTGGGGCGAAGATTTTAATTCCGGTACCGCAGAAGAAATTTTAAGTAAGGCAGTAGAAAAGGGAATAAATTTTATAGATACTGCGGATGTGTACAACGAGGGCCAGAGCGAGAAAGCCATAGGAAAATTCTTAAAGAAGACCCAGGAGAGAATTTATGTAGCCACCAAAGCCGGAAGAAGATTGGCTCCGCATACCACAGAAGGATATAACAGGGAAAACATAACCGGATTTGTAAATGACAGCCTCAAAAACATGGATCTGGAAGCAATAGACCTCCTGCAGCTCCACTGCCCCACTACCGGGGTTTACTCCAGACCGGAGGTTTTTGAAATTCTGGATGATCTGGTAAAAGAAGGTAAAATTTTAAATTACGGGGTCAGTGTAGAGAAAGTGGAGGAGGCACTAAAATCCGTTGAATATCCAAACCTTTCCACTGTTCAGATTATTTATAATATGTTCAGGAACAAGCCTTCCCAAAAGTTTTTTACCCTGGCCAGAGATAAAAATGTAGGGATTATTGTCAGGGTTCCGCTGGCAAGCGGTCTGCTTACAGGAAAGTTTAAAAAAGATACTGTATTTTCAAAAGGAGATCACAGGTTCTTTAACCGCGAGGGCCAGGTTTTTGACAGAGGAGAAACATTTTCAGGTGTTCCCTACGAGGTAGGCCTGGAAGCAGTAAAGGAGCTAGAGAAGATATTTCCCGAAGGCAAGCTTGCACAGTATGCGCTGCGCTGGATACTTATGAATGATTGTGTAAGCTGCGTTATACCGGGTGCCAGTAAGGTATCACAGGTTGAAGACAATACAGGTGCTTCTGACCTCCCACCGCTGATCGGCGAGCAGATGGAAAAAGTCAGGGAAGTGTATCAGAAGTATATAAAAATATATGTGCATAATTTATGGTAGAAAACAGTTTTACTTACCAAAATCATAGTGCTAATATAAAGTGTTGTCTGCCTGAATATTAAAAATCAGTATTTAGCTGTTCAAGTTACAGGATTTTTGAGTTTTAAGAATTGAATAATAAAAGAGGGGGTAATGGATAGTGAAGCAATTCAAAAAGCTTATGGATCTTATTGAGACAAGAAAAAGCATCAGGTCCTATAAACCCCAGGAAGTGGAAGAGGAAAAATTAGATTATATCCTACAGGCATTTAGAAAAGCTCCTTCAGCCAAAAACCTTCAGCCGTGGAAACTGGTTGTGGTAAAAGATAAAAAGAAAATAAGTGACCTGTCTATAGCATGCAATAATCAGACATTTCTATCGGAGGCTCCTATACTTATTGTAGCCTGTGCCAAAGCAGATGAAGCTTATGGGGTAATGGGCGGCTATATGAACAGCTACCCTGTAGACATAGCGCTGGCCCTGGAACATTTGATTCTGGCTGCTACCGAAAGAGGGCTGGGTACCTGTTGGATTGGAGCGTTTAAGGAAAAACTGGTAAAGGACCTACTTGAAATCCCTGAGAATATAAGGGTGGTAGCCATAACACCAGTGGGATACCCTGCCACAGAAGGCGGAACCAGAGGAAGAAAGCCCCTTTCTGAAATAGTCTGCTATGAAAAGTATATAGATTGATATAACCAACTTATGTGTCTACTGACTTATGGAAATAATTGTAACCCATTTGAGCTCTGATTTTGATTCTTTTGCCGGAATGGTGGCAGCTAAAAAAATCTATCCCCGGGCCCGGATTGTATTGCCCACAGCCATAAATCAAAATGTAAGAAAATTTATTACTCTCTATGAGGACGAACTTCCACCGCTTATAGATACAGGAAGGGTCGACTTTTCAAAGGTAAAAAGAGTTATTATAATTGATACCAGGTTTGCCGCAAGGCTCGGTCCGGCTAAAGCAGTACTGGGAAGTAAAAATATTGAAATTATAGTATATGATCACCATAAAAAGTCACCCGGGAATCTCAAGGCTACCCATGATTATTCCAGAGAAGTAGGGGCCGCTACCACTATTCTGGTTAACATTATAAAGAAGAAAAAAATTTATATTTCTCCTCTTGATGCAACCCTGTTTATCCTTGGAATTTATGAGGATACAGGCACATTCACATATCCCGGCACCACTTCCAGGGATCTGGAAGCAGCTTCTTTTCTTATGGAAAGAGATGCCAACCTGTTTATGGTATCAAAGTTTTTAAATCTTTCCCTTTCCGAGGACCAGCACAGGCTTCTGGAAAAGTTAATAATGAACTGCAGGAAGATAAATATAAATGAAACGGAAATTGTACTTTCACAGGCAAAAATGCCCAAATTTATTGAGGGACTGTCGGTACTGACCAGGAAGCTTTCCCAGATTGAAGATGTAAGCATTGTAATATGCTGGGCAAAAATGAAGGGTAAAATATATGCGGTGGCCAGAAGCAGCAATAGGAATGTGGACGTATCAGAGATACTTAAAGCTGTAGGAGGCGGAGGCCATCCCCAGGCAGCTTCGGCTGTAATAAATGATATGGATTTTAAAGATATAGAAAATAAACTACTGAGTTCCCTTAGGAAAAATATAAAAAAACCAGTGCTGGCCAGGGACATAATGTCCTATCCGGTAAGGACAGTAAAGGAAACCACAAGCATATCCAAAATAGATGGTATTTTAAAAAGATATGGCCATTCGGGTATACCTATTGTAGGTAAGGATGGTGATCTTGTGGGTATAATAACCAGAAAAGATATAGACAAAGCTATAGGCCACGGTCTGTCGCATGCTCCGGTCAAGGGCTTTAAGTCCCGCAGTATCGTCAGGGCCGGGCCCAATACTGGTATTGGCAAGATACAGGATCTAATGATAGAAAACGGTATTGGCAGAATACCTATAACTGATAAAAAAAAGATTGTAGGCATTATTACCAGAAAGGATATACTGAGGGTTCTGCACGGGCGCAGTTATGAAAATTTATGGGGGGTTTTCCCTAACAAAGTAAAGAAAATACTAAAAAACATATCCGTGGTGGCAAAGGCTTTAAAATACAATACTTATCTAGTGGGAGGAATAGTAAGGGACGCGCTGCTTAAGATCCCGAATTTTGATATAGATATTGTGGTGGAAGGAGACGGGATAAAATTTGGCAGGGAGTTATCCAGAAGGTTTGAATGCAAATTGGAATGCCATCAGAAATTTGGAACTGCTGTTCTGGTATTAAGTAGTGGACAGCACATAGACATAGCTTCGGCAAGAGTAGAATATTACGAAAGCCCTGCAGCTCTTCCTACCGTGGAACGGGGTAATATCAAACAGGATCTTTCCAGAAGGGATTTTACCATAAATACCATGGCCGTATCACTGAATAAGAAAAATTTTGGTGAAATTCTTGATTTCTTCGGCGGCAGGGAAGATTTAAAAAACAAAGCAATCAAAGTGCTGCATAAAATGAGCTTTATAGATGATCCCACCAGAATCTTCAGGGCGGTAAGGTTTGAAAAGAGACTGGGATTTAAAATGGATTCTCATACCGAGAAAATGGCCCGAACCACCATAAATATGAACATAGTCTCACGGTTAAACGGAGTCAGGATAAGAGATGAGCTTATTTATATATTAAATGAAGAAAATCCGCAGGAGGCAATAAAGAGGCTGGACGGGCTGGGCGCGCTTAAAAAAATCGGAATAAAAGTGAAGGCAGATGCGGAATTTATAGAGCAGTTAAAAAAAATCTTAAAATATTACAGTGAGTTAAAGGATTTTTATAATGGAAGCAGGGAAATAAAAAAGTGGAGGCTTCTTTTTATTCTTTTACTGAAGGGTATGAAGCCAAATAAAATCGAATCCTGGTGCTCTGAGATGAAGGTCAGAAAAAAAGATATAAATGTTATGCTTGAAACTCACAGCAGATGGAATGGGGCCAGGAAAGACCTCAAAAACAAAATCAGCAGAAATTCCATTCTTTACTACAGAGTAAGCGGGATTACTCCCGAACTCCAGATTATTGCCTGCAGCTGGGGCAGGGCATATTATAGGAATATCATAAAATACCTGACCGAGCTTTCAGAGATACGGCTGGAGGTAAGCGGCCAGACATTAAAAGATATGGGCTACAAACCCTCGGAGAAGTTTAAAAGTGTTCTGAAAAAACTATTTGATATGAAGCTGGAGGGAAAAATAAAAAGCAGGGAAGATGAAATCATTAGTTTAAAGAAGTTAATGAGGAGGTCTGTCAGATGAAAGAAAAAAGGTACAGGGGATATCTGAAGGCCCGTCCCGTATATTACCGGTCTCCGGGCAAGGATATTATTATCCATGATAGAGTTCCATTTAATACACAGAAATTCCTTAAAGCAACTGATCCGGTTATGAAAAGATATCATTATTGCCACTGTCCCTTTGTGAGGGAAGCGATAAAAGATGGAGATGTAGAAATAGATCCCCGTTTCTGCAACTGCAGCGGGGGTTTTGGAAAGCTGATCTGGGATGTGGTATTCGATCAGCCGGTGGAGATATTCATTACCGAATCAGTTTTGGCCGGAGATGATGTGTGTAAGTTCGTTATCAGGATACCAGAGGATGTTCTGGAAATGTACGGTTAATTAGATATCTATTATTTATATCTTCGTTAAATTATTTTAGGTTCGAGTCCTACTCGGGGAGTCAGTTAATCATAAAGTTCATTAATTTTAATAATTTCTTCTATAACTTAGTTTGAAATTGTAATATTTGGGGCTATTACCATATTAGACAAGCTGAAAGCACTTTAGCTCATGAAGCAGGTTTAGGATAAAAGCGTTAAGAATATAGGTAATTAGTTATATAATACTTTTAGGTATATATGATAAAAATATAATTAAAGGAGAAGGATTAAGTGAATATTATATCTGAAGAGTCAACGCTTAGTAAAATTTACGAAAAAATAAGTGATGAAAATATTAAGTTTTCTATCGAAGCTCTTGTGATTGTTATAAAAATGATTAATGTTAGTTACTCTCGGCTCGTCTCACTATTAGAAAGATACAAAAAAGCAATTTCAGAAGAAGTTTTTATGCAGAGTTGGTTAGTTATTGGAAATTTAAACAGGTTACGCTGTTTAATAGGACAGGTACCAGGTATAAAGAAAAATGAGCCTTGGTTTCAATTATTTTTAAAAAAAATTAGAGATGTTGAAAATCCAAGGCATCTTATTGAACATTATGACAAGCAATTAAGAGAATTGATTTTAAAAGTAAGACCTACATTAGGCTATATTTGCTGGCTTAGCCTTGGAAAAGAGAAAGAGTTTTATTCGACACTTGCTTCAATAGGAATGATTAGAAAATACAAAAGATTAGAAATGGTAAATCCTGCGGGGAAAATCATGCGTTCTAAGATAGATCATGTAACATATTTTCTTGGTGATACGAAGTTAAATATTAGTGGTCTCTATTACGATCTAGCTAAGTTCACTCAAAATTTAGAGAAATATGTTAAAAACAAGTATTCTTAATCGAATAACAGGGGGAAAACGTATATATTTGCACCCCAAAAGGAAATTTAAGGACTTATTCCATTTTACTCAGTATATAACTTTTTCTTTTTAAGGCATAAGAACTTATGTCATCCCATTGAGAAGGTTTATCTTCAAAAAAAGCTCTATGATCAAAAACTTTTTCATTTTTAAAAACTATATCGCATACTCTTAAAGCATTATTCCAATCCTTAGTTTTA
>CAZHOY010000022.1:0-12732 GCA_964534695.1 uncultured Actinomycetota bacterium
ATTTCTTCCTTTATAAAATATAATTCTACCATTTATTCTGCAAAATGGAATTACTAATTCACTCAGAATATCGAATTTTGTTACTGCTCTTGCTATAACTATATCAAAATCTTCTCTGTAAGGATTTATTTTTGAAAGCTCCTCTGCCCTCCCCTTAACCACTACCACATTTTTAAGTTTTAACTCTTTTACCATTAGATTTAAAAAATCTATCTTCTTTTGTGTTTTATCCAGCAAGTAAAATAATTTATCCTTTAAAAAAATAGATAGAAGCATACCCGGCAGTCCTGAACCGGTTCCTACATCAAGAACTTTTTCTACAAAATTGGTGCCATAAAAAATATGTTTTTCATATTTTAATATTGAAAGACAGTCCAGAAAATGCCTTACGAGAATGCCTTTTTTATCCTTTGTTCCTATAAGATTTATTATTTTATTATATTTGTAAACCAGGTTTAAATATTTTTTTACCAGGTTAAGTTGATCAGCAGAAAATTTTATTTCTAATTCTCTAAACGACAACCTTAAAATGTTATCGATGTCCAAATTCAAACACCCATTTTTGATTTACCTTTTAAATTTAACATTAGTATCGAAATATCCGCAGGGGATATCCCTGCAATTCTTGAAGCCTGCCCCAGAGTATTGGGCTTGATTTTAGTAAGTTTTTCCCGGGCCTCATAAGCCAGCCCTACTATCTTATAATAATCAAGATCTCCCGGAAGATTATATTTCTCCAGGCTTTCTAATTTTTTGATGTCGCTTAATTGCCTTTTTATATAACCCTCATATTTTATTCTGATCTCAGCTTGTTTTAAAACTTTTCTGCTATAATCGCTGCTCCCGCCGTTAATGAAACACGCTATATTTTCTATATCTACCTCAGGCCGCTTTAAAAGCCTGTAAATGCTCAGGGGAGTATCAATTGGTTTTATACCCATTCTTTGCAGAACGGTATTACTATTCTTGTTGGGATTTAAAACTTTTGTTTTTAGCTTTTTAATTAATTTATTAATTTCTTTCTCTCTCTTAATCACTCCCCTATACTGTCTATCGGTTATAAGACCAATACCATTTCCAAATTTACTTACTCTTATATCGGCATTGTCGGAACGCAATACCAGCCTATATTCCGCCCTTGAAGTGTACATTCTGTAAGGCTCTATAAGTTCTTTGGTTAGAAGATCGTCTATTAAGACTCCTATATAACTATTATCTCTGGTTAGAATCAGTGAAGGCCTGGACATTACCTTCAATGCTGCATTTATTCCCGCAACCAGTCCCTGTGCTGCAGCTTCCTCATACCCCGAAGTGCCGTTTATCTGCCCTGCAAAATATAGGTTTTCCACTATTTTAGATTCCAGAGTAAAATTCAATTGATTTGGAATTATGTAATCATATTCCACGGCATAACCCGGTCTTATTATTCTAGCGTCTTCCAATCCCTTCACCGTATTTATTATCCTCTGCTGTACCTGCATGGGCATACTTGTGGTTAATCCCTGCAGATACATCTCATTGGTAAAAAGCCCCTCCGGTTCAATAAAAACAGGGTGCCTTTTCTTTTCTGGAAAATTAATTACCTTCCTATCTATAGAGGGACAATGTCTGGGGCCATGCGAGCTGATCATGCCTGATTTTATGGGAGATTGCTCAATATTTTCAGCAATCACTTTGTGGGTCTTTTCATTGGTATATGTAAGGTAGCACTTTATACTCTCATGAATCTTCTCTTTATTCCAGAAAGAGAAGCTTAAATATTGTCTGTCACCATACTGTATAGCAGTTTTTGAAAAATTTATGGTTCTTTTATCGATTCGGGGAGGGGTTGCGGTTTGAAACCTGCTTATTTTAAAACCAAGGCTCATTAAATTCTTTGTCAGATTCATAGCGGGATATTCACCCATACGCCCTGCAGGGTAATCCTTTTTTCCGATTATTATTCTTCCCCTTAAAAAAGTACCGGTAGTTATGATTACAGATTTTCCCGAAAAACGCATGCCGCTTTCAACTTCTACTCCATTTACCGAATTGCCCTTTATGTATATCTTTTTTACCGTACCTTGCCTTAAGGTTAAATTTTCCGTATTCTCTAAGACCCTCTTCATTTCAATTTCATATTCCTTCTTGTCTATCTGGGCTCTAAGCGCCTGAACCGCAGGGCCCTTGCTTTTATTTAAAATCTTAATCTGTATTAAAGTTTTGTCAGTAGTCTTTGCCATCTGCCCCCCAAGTGCATCTATTTCTCTTACAAGCTGGCTCTTTCCCAGCCCTCCTATTGATGGATTACAGGGCATTAAAGCAATCTTGTCCACATTAATGGTTAGCAGCAGTGTTTTTAATCCCAATTTTGCAGATGCAAGCGCAGCTTCACAACCCGCGTGTCCCGCACCTACAACTATGATATCGTAAACCATACTCCCTGCTTTCTTAAATTACTCGATATTCTGTCCTATGTTTCACGTGAAACAATATCTTTTGATTTCTTATACTTTCTCCTAATTTCTTCCGCCTGGCTTTCTCCCCGGCTTTTTTACAAATCTTAACATCCTTAAATCATCATTAACCTGTCTGCGGGGGGAAATAAACTTATTTTTATATTTTTTTTATCCCTGATAACCCATTAATTCCCCTGCCCACAAGATCACTTATTATCATACCGATATATCCATCCTTTCTTTCTATAATCATCCTATCAAGATCCCGGGATTTTCTGGCCGCATTTATACCCGCAATAATTCCCTGTGCTGCAGCTTCTTCATAGCTTCCTGTACCGTTTATGTGCCCTGCAAAAAAGATTCCTTCTATGTTTTTGCTTTCCAGATTTCTTTTTATTTGAAAGGGCTTCAAATAATTATACTCAACTGTATAACCGGGTCTGGTCATTTCCACATTTTCCAGTCCGCTAATCTTTCTTATCATCCTAACCTGAACTTCTTCTGGCAATGCTGTTTCAAGTCCCTGTAAATACATTTCATTTGTATCCCTGCCCACCGGTTGAATATAAACCTTAAATTCTTCTTTATTTTTATTCTCTAAAATCCTGCCTTCAATTGAATTTACATCTCCGCCTTTTTCTGAATATATGTATCTTTCACTATTTTTTACTTTGTTTACGCTTTTTAAAATATACCCGGTACAGCCCCTGTCAGCAAATGCTATATAATTATTTAACTGTTTCCTTCCATTAAACTTGCTTTCATGCGAAAACATCTCCCTGCACCTGTCATGGGGCTGCTCTAACAGATTATTTATATCAATTGTTTTCCTATCGATCAATGGTGCAGCATAACTTCTAATTCTATCGAATTTAACTCCCATTTTTTCAATACTCATTGAAAGTCTTCTTGAACATATTTCTCCCTGCCTTCCTGCTTCAATCATGCTCCTGCCCCAAAATATTTTCGCTTTTAAAAAAGTACCGGTACATATAACAATAGTGCTGCAGCTGTAAATAATTCCATCGCTTGTATGTAGGCTAAAATTTTTAAATTTCTTTTCTATCCTCACTACAAGACCCTGCCTTAAATCTAAATTGTTCTGATCTTCCAGCACTTTTTTCATTGATAAAAAATATCTTCTCCTGTCCACTACTGCCTGTATAGTTTTTAAAGCCTGCTCCTCTTGATCCAGAACTTTTATCATGTTTATATAATTTCTATCAGTGTTTTTTGGAATTTCCCCGCCCAGGGTATCTATCTCCCTTATTATTTGACTCTTCCCAATACCGCCTATGGTACCGCCGAAGGGCATAAGGGCTATACTGTCCATACTTATTGATATCAGTAAAGTCTTCACTCCATTTCTGGCAGAGGCCAGTGCCGCTTCACATCCTGCATGTCCTCCACCTATAACTACTGCTTCATAATCCATTTTTCCTTAACGCCCCTCATTGTAAATTCTGCATAAATCCTTTTTTTGTTTCACGTGAAACATTTCGCCAAATCTTCCTGTGGTATTGTTTTTTGGCATTAATTATTTCCCAATACAGAACCTGCTGAATATTTTATCTAAAATATCATCCCCTGTGGTTTCTCCTATTACTTCACCCATCAGGCTATAAGCGGTTTTCAGGTCATAAGACGGAAATTCTTCTGACATTTCATCTCTCATTGCTTTTTCAGCACTTTTTAAAACATCCTTTACTCTGTTTAATATATCCTTATGTCTGCTGTTAACAATTATTTTTTCTTCCAGGTTTATATCACTGCTGTCCATTATTAACATCTTCACTTTTTCTTCTAATTTACGTATACCGGTTCCTTTTAAAGCTGATATCTTTATAATAAATTTTTTATCAAAATATTTACTAATTCTTCCCGTCTCCAGATTTTGTTTAAGATCTATCTTATTTATACAGCAGATAATTTTTTTACCTTTTATCTTTTCAGTTATATCAAGATCCATTTTTTCAATTTTTCTATTTCCATCCAGAACCAGTATAATCAACTCTGCTTCGTCTATATGTTTTAAACTCCTTGCTACCCCCAGTTTTTCTATGGTGCTTTTTGCTCTTCTTATTCCTGCAGTATCCACAAGGACCAGGGGTATTCCTTCCACATACAGGATTTCCTCTACTGCGTCTCTCGTTGTCCCTGGTATAGAAGTTACTATTGCCTTCTCTTTTTTTGAGAGTAAATTAAGCAGGCTTGATTTTCCAACATTAGGTTTTCCTACTATTGCCGCCTTCACACCGTTTTTTATAATTTCACCCTTTTTTTCATCCTCAATCAGCCCCTCTACATCAGCTCTGATTTTACTGACCTTCCCGGCAAGTTTTCTGTAAGGTGTAACTTCCAGATCTTCTTCAACAAAATCAATTGATGCTTCAAGCTGCACCAGTACATCTTCTATCATCTCTCTTAGCTTTTCTATTTCTTTTTTTATATTCCCGCCCAAATTTTTAGCTGCAATTTTTAAGCACTGTTCTGTTTTCGATCTTACCAAATCAATAACTGCCTCTGCCTGTGAAAGGTCTATTCTGCCATTTAAAAATGCCTTTTTTGTAAATTCTCCCGGCTTGGCAATTCTGGCTCCATTTTTAATACACAGCTCCAGTACTTTGGTTGTAGCAATAATCCCTCCATGGCAATTTATCTCTACAACATCCTCTCTGGTATAGGATTTTGGTTTCTTCATAAGAGTAACCACCACTTCGTCTACAACATTTCCGTTACTATCAACCACATGCCCATAAAGCATTCTATATGTATCCATATCCCTGAGCCTTTTGTTGTTTTTTGATTTGAATATCTTATCTACGATAAAAATTGATCTGCCCCCGCTTAATTTGACTATACCTATGGCAGCTTCACCGGCTCTGGTACCAATTGCTGCTATGGTATCCTTGTTTTCTTCTGACATTTTTAACTGACTCCCTTTAGAATTTAAAAATTTTTCTTGCTTTAATTATATTTTAATTCCATATTTATTCAAAATTTTGATAAAAAAAATAGCACTTTTGTGCCATTTTCCCCTTTATTTATTTCTTTAATTTTAAACTATTTGCCGTCTTTTACAGGATAGATGATTATTCGCCTGTTTGGTTCTTCATATCTGCTCCTGGTGGTTACATCATTGAATTTTTCCAGCATTTTGTGTATTATTTTTCTCTCATATGGGCACATCGGCCTCAAGGCTATCTTTCTTCCCTCATTAATTGCTTTTTTCGCCATGGCTGCTGCTATTTTCTTTATCTTCTCGATTCTATTTTTTCTGTAGTCCTTGATGTCTATGGTTACTTTCCTTTCGCTCAGCCTTCTTCTCCTGCTGATCTGGTTAATAATGTATTCCAGTGCCTGTATATTTCTTCCTTCCCTGCCAATAGCAATTTCTAAATCCCTTCCCTGCACCGATAACATCATATCTTCTGAGTTGGTATTTATTTTAACTTCCTCACCCAGACAGATAAGCTCTATTGACTTCTTTAAAATCCTTTTTATCTTTTCCAAACCGCCTGCTTCCAGATTATCACTTGCATTCTCTTTCGAGCGCTCTTCTGCCAGCCTTTCACTCTTCTGTTCTTTCTCAAGTAATTTAATATATGAATCTATGGCATCTTTTATGCCTTTATCTTCAGTCATTTCCGCTGCCTCCAGGAATAAAATTTTTTACCTCTTCTTCCTCTTTTTCTTTATCTTCTTCCTGACTATTCTTTTTTCTTCCTCACTTAATTCCATTTCTCCATCAGGTCTCTTACCTTTTTGAATCAGTTCTTCTTTTACCTTCTCCTTTTTCACAATTTTATTCATAATCCACTGCTGACCTATGGACCACACGTTCGTGGTTACCCAATATACCAGAATCCCGGAAGGAAATTGAAAGGATATAAAACCAAACACCAGCGGCATTATATACATAATTTTTGACTGCCTTGTATCAGTTGTTGTCATCTTCATAGATAAGAACATTGTTGCAGTCATAATTATAACCAGTATATAGAAGGGATCCTTTTGGTTTAAATTTAACCATAAAAAATTATAATTCGGGTTGGCAGCACCGGTTATGGTAAAATCTCCTGCAGTTAAAAACCCCATCAGTCCTGTCCTTATGCCGTTGGCGACTCCGTCTATGGTGAAACTTCCCAACACACTTGTTACAATTTCAGAAGGATTTCTTAGCGCCTGAAACAACGCAAAAAATACAGGCATCTGGAAAATCAGCGGCAGGCATCCGGCCAGGGGATTGACCTTATTTTCTCTGTAAAACTTCATCATCTCTTCCTGTAATTTCTGCTTATCATCCTTGTACCTTTTTTGCAGTTCCTTCAGTTCCGGCTGCAGTTTCTGCATTTTAGCCATGGATTTAGTTTGAGTTATAGTAAGTGGAACCAATACTATTCTTACAATTATAGTCAAGAGTATTATTACTATCCCGTAGTTTGCAATGACATTTTTATACAGAAATATTACTATATATTCCAATACATTCTGTATGGGCCTCAGTAACTCAAATATTTGACTCAATATTCATAACCTCCCGCGCGCTTAATTTACAGGATCGTAACCGCCTTTATTAAATGGATTGCACCTCAATATCCTATATATAGATTTAATACTACCTTTTAATACGCCATATTTATATATGGCTTCTATTGCATATTCGGAACATGTGGGATAAAACCTGCAGCTCTTTGGCAGTAAAGGTGAAATAAACTTTTTATAAACTTTTATCAAAAATATTAATATCTTACTCACAATAAAAAATAAGTAATTATTTAATTAGTTAATTAGAGATAGCTGAAATTAAACTGCTTTCCAGCACATTTTTTATTTCCCATAACCTGGCCCCCACAATTTCCTTTCTTGCAATAAGCAAGATATCCAGACTTTCGGGAATTTCTATACAAACTTTCTTTAAAACTTCTTTCAAAACTCTTTTTATTCTATTTCTTAAAACAGCTCCCCCTATTTTTTTACTTACCCCAAAACCTACTCTGACTAAAGTACTATCTTCTTTTTTTTTAAGTACATATATTATTAAATACTTATCTTTTTTATATGTTCCTTCTTTTATCACCCTATTAAAATCGCTTCTTCTTTTAAGTGTTCCAAATTCGATTTCAATCTTTCCTTTTGCCTTTTAAGCAGTAAGCTTCTTTCTTTGCTTTTTTCTTCTGTTTGCAATTATGGCTCTTCCTGCTTTTGTTTTCATTCTTTCTCTAAAGCCATGATTTTTTTTTCTTTTTCTAACGTTTGGCTGAAAAGTCCTCTTCATCTTATGCCTATCTTTTAGGTTATTGTTCTCAATTAAGTAGTAGATTATACATTTTAATCCTGCTAATATCAAGGTTGCTTACGTTTGTACTTAAGTATTATTAAGTTTAATTTTCAGGCACCTAATTAAAGTCTTAAATTCTAATACTTTCAAACATGTGTTCTTGTTTAAATATCTTCTGAAAAAAATTATTGCTGCCTCATACTTTATAGTGTGATTCTTTACAGTGCTTCCATAATTAGTAATAACTTTTCCACATATGTTGAAAAAATTGTTGAAAACTTAAAAAATACCACCATATTATATGTCAGCCCCTTTTAAACTATTCAATTCATTATACAATTTAGTAGCTTTTTCTCGGCTAAAATATTATTATTAGTCTGTTGAAAACTTAAAAGCGTTGGAAAGAAAATGAAAAGTGTTTTCCGGGTTCATATACATTTCCAGCAGTAAATAATTGAATCATAAATCTTAACTTATCATGCCCGAGCCCAACAACATTTTAAAAAATAACCCTTCCGCAGATAATCCTGACCGCGATAAGACAGACATGCCCGTCAGGATCGCCGTCTATGATAACATTAAAAGCATTCCAAGAATTATTGACCTTAATTTTAACGACATTAACAATTTAATTGACCAAACAGCTCAGAGGACCTACAGCCTGTCCCACGAAACCGGTGGTAAGATTCCCTATACTATAATAAAGGAGATAATAGAAAACCTAATACATGCAGATTTCAGGGAAGTCGTAATTACCGTACTGGACAGCGGAAATCATATAATCATATCGGATCAGGGTCCTGGGATTGAAGATAAGGAAAAAGCCTTCCTTCCAGGATATACCTCTGCTACTAAAAAAATGAAAGAATATATTAGAGGAGTTGGCTCCGGCTTTCCCATAGTAAAAGAAACCATCACCTTTTCCGGAGGATCTATAGATGTCAGCGATAATATAAAAAAGGGAACAGTAATATCCCTAAAATTAGAATCAGCAGCTAAGAGCCAGAAGCCGCCGGACACAAGCAATGAAACAACAGCCGTACCAGTTCCCGATACCGATATAAAATCGCTGGCAGATAGTTTTGATAAACCCGGCTATAAAGTTCTCTCCGAAAGGCACAAAAAAATCCTTTTTGTTATTCTAGAACTTGAAGAAGCCGGTCCTTCTACCATAGCCGTGGAGCTGGGCTTCAGCCTCTCAACTTCATACAGGGAATTAATGCATCTGGAAAAAACCAAATTCCTAACATCAAGCAAAAACGGTAAAAGAAAATTATCCAAAAAAGGCATAAAATACCTTGAATATTATTCAAATAATATTTAATATTAGAGTATTATGGCAGACTTTGAAAATATCTGGAAAATCACCCTTGATGATATAAAAAATAAAATTAATCTTCCCACCTATAAGGCCTGGTTCGAACACATAACCCCTCTATCTCTAAAAAAAAACTGCTTAACCCTTTCGGTGGGCAGTAACTTTGCCAGAGAATGGCTTGAATCAAGGTATTCAAAACTATTATCTGAATCAATAAAAAAAACAACTAACAGTAAATACAAAATAAAAATTATAACCTCCCCTAACAGCTCTGAAGAAGCAGTCGGAACTTACGGCGATTATGTTGATGAAACTGCCGAAGGTGCGGGATATACATATAAAAAAAATACAAACTCCGTATTCAATACAAAATATACATTTGATACCTTTGTGGTCGGTAATGGGAACCGGTTTGCCTGTACTGCTTCGCTGGCAGTCAGCGAGAAACCGGGGAAAGCCTACAACCCTTTGTTTATCTACGGGGGAGTGGGCCTGGGCAAAACACACCTATTGCATGCCGTCGGGCAATATACTCTGGAGCTTCATCCCAATAAGACCGTAAAATATGTCTCAGCCGAGAAATTTCTGAACGATTTTATCAACGCTCTAAGGTATAAAAACATCTATGCCTTTAAGGAAAGCTATAGGAACAATGATGTATTGCTGGTGGACGACATACATTTTCTCGAAGACAAAGAGGCCAGCCAGGAAGAATTTTTTCATACATTTAACACCCTACATGATACCAACCGGCAGATTGTCCTGTCCAGCGACAGGGCACCAAAAAATATATCAACCCTTGAAGAAAGGTTGAGATCCCGGTTCGAATGGGGGTTGGTAACCGATATAAGACCGCCCGATCTCGAAACCAGAATGGCAATACTAAGGAAATATTCCGAAAGAGAATATTTAACCGTACCCGACGAAGTTCTGAACCTTATAGCAGAAAAAATAACTTCAAACATCAGGGAACTTGAAGGTGCGCTGACCAGAATAGTCGCCTTCGCATCACTAACCGAATCAAAACCGGACCTGGACATGGCTGTCAATACCCTTAAAGATATACTGCCTGATGATAAGGAACATAGAATAAGTATACAAACAATAATTAAAGAAGTATCAAAATATTTCTCAATATCAATTAACGATATCCTGAGCCCCAAGCGAAACAAATACATATCCCATGCCCGGCAGCTGGCAATGTATCTCTCCAGAGAGCATACCAGCAGCTCTCTCCCCAGAATTGGTAAATCGTTTGGCAACAGAGATCATTCCACAGTTATTTATGCCGTTTCCAAAATATCTGATCTTATTAATAAAGACAGGGATGTGTACGCTCAGATTCAGGAAATTACAAACAAGATAAAAATGTCCTCCTAGAAATAGTGTTAAATCCGCGTTTGTTTAAAACCTGTTTATTTCTACCGATAGTTTTCAACAATCCGGCAGCAGAACGGTTCAGAACTGGCGGCGTTTTTATTTATCACCATTTTTATTTAAGTTTTAAACAGGTTTTAACTTCTCTTTTAACATGTGTTGTGCCCTAAAATCCCTGTTCCCATAAACTTTTCAGCCTTTATCAACATTTTAAACAACTTTTATGACTTCTATTAGCTATTTAAATTAAATACTATATATAATAAAATATGTTTATATTTCAATTATCTTAAAAGAGGTAGAAATGAAATTTCAAACAACAAGAACGGAACTTTTGGACACCATACTGATGGCAAACAGGGCAATTGCTCCCAAAACATCATCTTTTATATTAAGCGGGGTAATATTGGACGCCCAGGAAAACTTGACCGTGTATAGCACCGATCTGGAAACAAGCATCAAGAGCACCACATCGGTAAAAATACTTGAAAAAGGAAAAATTGTGGTGCCCTCCAGAATTTTAATAAATATATTAAAGAGCCTCAAGGAATCAAAAATAGAATTAGAACTGGACAAGACAAGCAATAAAGTAAAAATAAGCTGTGAAAAAGCTTTTTTTACCTTAAACACCATGTCTGTAGAGGAGTACCCTGGTTTTCCGGAGATAAGAAAAGAGAATTGTTTTAAAATAAACCTGGATAAATTCAAAGGTTTGGTATCAAAAGTACAGAAAGCAGCATCGCTGGATGAGAGTAGAGCAGTTCTTACCGGGGTACTTTTAGAAATAGAAGAGGGAATGTTGAGTATGGTAGCCACGGACAGTTACAGGCTTGCTTTAATAAAGGAAAAATCGGGGGAGGGAATACCGACGACAAAGGCGGTTATTCCATCTAAAGTGCTTGACAGCATTCTTAAAAGTGAATATGGGGAAGGGGATATTGAAATAAACCTGGAAGAGAACCAGATAAGCTTTTATCTGGAAGGTGGAAATAAAAGGAAAAATACCATAGTTTCAAGGCTGCTGTCAGGAAAATTCCCTGAATACAAACAACTGATCCCCAAAGGATTTAAACACAACATAATCATGAACAGGGATAAAGTACTGGAGGTAGTAAAAAGAATTTCGTCTATATCTCAGGACAATATACCCATCAGACTGAATTTTAATAAGGGCAAAGTAACCGTTTCAATGAATATAAAGGAAGTAGGAAGCTCCAGTGAAGAATTTGAAGTTTCATACGGTGAGGAGGAAATAGAGACAGCATTTAATCCCGAATTTCTGATAGACGGGATAAATATAATTGAAGATAAAAATATAATATTATCAATAGAAGAACCGCTCAAACCCATTCTGATACAATCAGAGAAAAATAAGAATTTGGTTTACTTGCTGATGCCAATAAGGGTATCCTAGCAGCTGAGGGCAGAAAAAAGGATATAGATATAATAATATTATGAATAAAAAAGCTGGTTTAAACTTATGCATTATTGGGGCAGGAAGACTGGGAACAACAGTAAGTTATACTCTTGCCAGTAGGAAGATTCCTGGCATAAAGTTAAAGGCAATAGCCTCAAGGTCTTCGGAATCTTTAAATAGAGCAAAGAAAATTCTGGGCGGTAGGGCAGCCGGTATAATTTTTACCAGGGAAAATTCCAGGGCAGCGGCGATGGCTAATTGTATATTAATATGCACACCGGACGATAGCATAAGCAGTGTTTGCCGCGGAGTTTTCAGGGATAGTAATGTAGATTATGAAAATTATTATGCTATTCATTTCAGCGGATCTAAATCGCTTAAGGTGTTGGAATCAGCGGCTGGTGCCGGTGCCGGAACAGCGTCAATACATCCATTGAAATCTTTTGCTTCTATCCAGGAAGCTATAAAAACACTGGAGGGGACTTTTTTTGGTATTACCTATTCTGGTGTAAAATCAAAAAGAGTATCACAGCTTTTGGTGGAGAAATTAGGCGGTGTGTCAATTGAAGTAGATGACGATAAGAAACCGCTTTATCACGCTGCGGCGTGCGTAGCCTCCAATTATCTGGTAACTCTTATTAATTACGCAGTAATTATACATAGAAAAATAGGGATAAAACCGGAGGATTCTTTAAAGGGCCTGATGGGCTTGATTGAAGGAACGGTCAGCAATATAAAGAAAATGGGGACAGAGAAGTCCCTGACAGGTCCTATAGCCAGGGGCGACGCGGGCACAATTAAAGAGCATATGGATAATTTTAATAAATATTTTACAGCGAAAGATATTAAGTTATACAGAACAATGGGCGTAGAGACCGGTAGGGTTGCATATGGAAATAAA
>CAZHOY010000023.1:0-12606 GCA_964534695.1 uncultured Actinomycetota bacterium
AGAAGATTTTAATAATAGCGTATTGGAAGGACAGTAATTTAATAGATATTAAGAGACTCTCCAATTAAAAAAGAGAGTCTCTTAATAATTTTTTATCAGAAAATATTTATGAATAAATCAAAGACTCTTACTTTTAAAATGGTTATTCCCTGGTTATTTGTCTTACCAGGGCTTATTTTTACAATTTATTTTAGGTATTACCCAATTATCAGAGCGTCTTGGATGTCTCTTTTTAAGTATGACATAGCAAATCCTCCGGGGGTATTCGTATGGTTTAAAAATTATATTGATGTTATAAAACTGGAAGAATTTAAAAATGCCTGGAATAATACATTATGGTTCTTGCTGCTTACTATAATTTTAACTTTTTTTATCCCTATAATTCAAGCAATATTTTTAAGTGAAATAAGAAAAAAATCAAGAAGATTATTTACTGCAATTTATATTATACCTGCTTTAATCCCGATATCTGTTAATATCATCCTCTGGAAATGGATTTGGAATCCAGAATATGGTATTGCAAACTTTATTACAAAGGCTTTAGGGCTTGGGCAACATGCGTGGTTATCTAGCGCCGACTTAACTAAATTTTGTATAATATTTCCAGGAATAATTGGTGGAGGGGTAGCTGTTCTTTTGTATCTAGCCGCGATTCTTGCGATTCCTTCAGAGATATCAGAAGCAGCGCAAATTGATGGATGCACTGGATGGCAAGAAATTTTTTATATTGTTTTACCCAATATCAAATTTCTAATAATGATTCAATTTGTTATGACAACTATATTAACTTTACAATTGCTCGATCAACCTTTGCAATTTACTTATGGCGGTCCAGCCGGTGCTTCTACCTCTGTTGGGCTTTTAATTTATAAAACATCATTTGATGCTTTTTCACAAGCTAGATTTGGAAGATCAAGTGCAATCGGTATGATCCTTTTCGTTTTCATAGCGATAGCAACTGTAATTTATTTGGTACTGAATAGAAAAAACTCTTGATAATGATGGAGAGAATATAAGTGAAGAAAAGGTTTAAAAAGATTCGTAATAAAGCCGATATGTCTCTAACTTTATCTGCATATGTATTTACTGTCATTTTTTCAATAATAATATTGCTGCCCCTTGTTTATATGGTCTCAACTTCATTGAAAGATAGCTTTCAGGTTATGGAACCTAAACCAAGCCTGATTCCGGAATCAGCAAAAAGCCTGGGCATTGTGATTGATTATTCAGAATTTAAAGATGAAAATGAAGATAATCTACTGGAAAGAATGATAAAAGATTCTACGGTGGCAATGTATTCTGTTGTATATCAATTAAATCAAGAAGGAATATTTGAAGTAAAATTTTATGGGAAAGTTGAAGGCAAAACAGTATATTATTCCAGGGCACATAAGATGCAGTTAGAATCTGAGTTGTATTATGGGATATATAAAAAAATGTATCCATTAAGGGAAGTTCTGCTATCTGAAGATAGGTACAAAAAATCAATCAAAAATATTGGATATATTTTTGATATAAAAGGAATAGACAAAAATTATGATATAAAAGAATTAACAAAAAATGAGATAAATAACTCTTTTGGCGAATATTTAAATGATAAAAAAGGCATTGAAGGTAAATATCTTGGAACAACTTTAGAATCAAATATTTTTTTGATGTTTGAGAATTTTAAATATTATATGAAATTACCAAAAACTTATTATGGAAATCTTGTTGAAAATCCATCGTATTCGAGAGTTTCTAAATTTGGATTTCCAGTATATTTTTTAAACACAGTAGTTGTTCTTGGTTTTGCAGTAATAATTCAAATATTTTTATGTTCATTAACCGCTTATTCGATATCGAGACTTTTTAGCAAAAGAATGGGAAATGTAATTCTTTTTATTTGCCTTGGTTCATTAATGATTCCTTTTATTTGTATAATGATTCCACAGTTTATTATTTTTAAAGAACAGTTAGGTTTATACAATAAATTTGGTGGAATTCTTGCTCCTTATCTTTATCCATTTGGATTTTACGTTTATCTTTTTAAAGGTTTTTTCGATAGACTCCCACAGGATTTATTTGATGCAGCAAGAATTGATGGGGCTTCGGAATGGCGTAATTATATAAAAATTTGTTTGCCTTTGTCCAAACCTATAATAGCCCTTGTTGGAATGAGCGTTTTTTTAAGTAATTGGAATGAATTTTTGTGGCCGTGGTTAATTACAGATAGGAGACCTGATTTATGGACTCTTAATGTTGCGTTATATCAGCTTAGTAAGATCGATACTATAAAGCAAAATTTTTTAATGGGTATCTCGTTGATAACAATGATACCTGTAATCATAATAACAATTTTATTATCTGAACAAATTAGACGTAGCATAAGTATGTCTGGAATAAAAGGATAAGAATTTTATCCCACCTTACTATGAAACAATAGAAATTAGAAAGAGAGTAGAAAAAATGGCTAAGATTACTTTTTTAGGCGCCGGAAGTACTATTTTTGCAAAAAATATCCTTGGAGATTGTATTTTATCTCCAGCATTAAAAGATTTACATATAGCATTATATGATATTGATCTAGAGAGACTTAAAGAATCAGAAAATATGCTAACTAATATTAATAATAATTATGATGGTGGAGCAATAATCAAATCTTATTCTGACAGAAAAGAAGCTTTAGCTGATGCTGATTATGTTATAAATGCAATCCAGATCGGAGGATACAAACCTGCTACTGTAATTGATTTTGAAATTCCTAAAAAATATGGATTAAGACAGACAATAGGTGATACCATAGGAATTGGTGGAATATTCAGGGCTTTAAGAACCATCCCGGTAATGTTGAATATTGCCAAGGAAATAGAAGAGGTGTGCCCTGATGCATGGTTTTTAAATCACACTAATCCAATGGCAATATTGACCGGAGCAATGCTTAAAGCCATAAAAGTTAAAACTGTGGGATTATGTCACAGCGTTCAGGTATGTGTGCCGGATTTATTTAAGAAATTAAAAATGAATTATGATAATGCAAGGTGGAAAATAGCCGGCATTAATCATCAGGCATGGCTTTTGGAAATAAGTGCCAATGGAGTTGATTTATATCCTGAAATAAAGAAAAAGGCAGAAGAATTGGCAAAGCCCCATGATGATATAGTTAGGTTCGAAATAATGAAACAATTTGGTTATTATGTGACAGAATCAAGTGAGCACAGCGCAGAACTTTTTCCATTCTTTATTAAAAGTAAATACCCAGATCTTATTGAAAAATTTAATATACCTCTTGATGAATATCCCAGAAGATGTGTTAAGCAGATAGAAGAGTGGAAAAAGATGCGTGGAAAATTAGTGGCTAATAAAAATATAGAACATTCCAGAAGTCATGAATATGCATCTTTCATTATTGAAGCAATGGAAACTGATAATCCATATAGAATTCATGGCAATGTTTTAAATAAAGGGATAATTACAAATTTGCCCCATGATGCAATAGTTGAAGTGCCGTGTATGGTTGATAGAAATGGGATTAGCCCCTCTATTGTTGGTGATCTTCCACAACAATTAGCGTCATTGAACAGAACTAATATAAATACCCAGTTATTGACCATAGAAGCTGCCTTAACGCGGGAAAAAGAGTATATTTATATGGCAGCCATGTTGGACCCGCATACGGGATCTGAATTATCAATAGATGAGATTAAAGCATTATGCGATGATTTGATAGAGGCCCATGGGGACTATCTTCCAAAATATAGATGATTATAGATCATATATGTTTGGAATTCTTTAAGGTAAACAGGGAGCTTAAGAAATTTTATGAATGAAAATTTTAAACAGCAAAATAACTCAGTATCATATGAAAGGAGACGTGAAGATAGAATAAGATGGAAAAATTTGAAACCGATAGATACTTTGAAAAAATACAGGATCTATTTTTTAAAAAATTTATAAAGGGTAAGAGAGAAAGAGAAGATGCTTTTAGAATAAAAGAACTTGTAAATATTTTATCTCCCGGGAGGGTAAATATAATTGGCGAGCATACGGATTATAATTTAGGGCTTTCTATAAATGCTGCCATAAATAAATACATATTTATAACAGGATTTAAAAATAAAGAGAATTATGTAGAAGTTTTTTCTAAATACTTAAATGATTCCAAAAAATTTCCACTGGGTGATATTACTTTTGATAAAAACATAAGCTGGATAAATTATATAAAGGGGGTTTTAAAAGAATACATTCAGCATGGTTATAGAATCGGCGGATTTAATATTGTTGTTGACAGTAACCTGCCCATCGGTGTCGGTATTAGCTCATCAGCCTCTCTTGAGGTTGGAGTTGCAAAATTTATTGAGCAACTTTTTAACCTGAAGGTTGATAGAAAAAAAGTGGTAAAATATTGTAATAGTGCCGAAAATAATTTTGTAGGAGTAAACTGTGGATTCATGGATCAATTTGCCGTTACTTATGGGAAGAAAAATTATGTAATTTATTTAAATTTTAAAGACCTCTCTTATGAATATATTCCTTTTGATCTTGAGGATAATTTAATCTTAATTGTTGATTCTAAAGAGGAAAGAAATCTGGCGAATACTGAATATAATAAAAGAAGAGAGGAATGTAATGATGCAGTTCAGCTAATACCCAAAATAATAAAAAATAAAGACATTAAATCCCTATCGGATGTTAATCTGGACCTACTGTATGAGCTAAAAGATAAGATGCCTGAGAAACTATTTAAAAGAGTGAAACATGTTGTGACGGAAAATAATAGAGTCTTATTATCAAAAGAATGTCTGCTTAAAGGAGATATTGAAAAATTAGGCCAGGTGTTATTAGAATCGCATAACAGTCTGAGATATGATTACGAAGTATCAACCGAGAAGCTTGATTATCTAGTTGATGAAATTAGTAAAATTAAAGGAGTTTATGGTGGAAGGTTAATGGGAGCAGGTTTTGGGGGGAGCATTATCAGTATTGTCAAGAAAAGCAAAATTGATATCATTACTGATGTAATAGGCAGTAAGTTTTATAAAAAGTTTAATGTTACCCCTGATTTTATAGAATGTTTGTTCTCGGATGGAACAAGAAGAGTGGAATTAAAGGATCTATAAAAAAGATGGGGAAAGAAAAATTTAGGTTAAATAAAAATGTAAGAATAGGGATCAAGAGTAACGACACCAAAAATAGTAGAGGCAAAGAATCCAATAAGAGTGAAATTTTGATGGATAGAGAATGCAGAAAAGGTTTGAGCCTAAAAAAGAGGGTGATAATAAAAAGTGACGGTAGGTATTTAATATATTACGATTTTTAGGATAATTCTGGATAGAATAAGGGAGGTATAAAATACTAGAACTGAGATATGACCCTATTAAAAATAAGTTAGTAGCTGTCGCCACAAAAAGACAGGATAGAACTTTCCACCCACCTAGGGATTTTTGTCCACTTTGCCCAACAAAGAACCATAAAATAAAAACAGAGATTCCAGCAAGTAATTATGATATTGTGGTTTTTGAAAACAGGTTTCCAACTTTTAGCGAAAATCCTAACAGGGTAGATAATAAAAAATTAAATATCGGAAGTGATTTTCAATATAAACTAAAAGAGTCCAGGGGTATCTGTGAAGTAGTTTGCTACACTTCAAACCATAACCTATATCTGGAAGATTTACCACTGGAAAAGATAAACAACCTTATAAATGTGTGGAAAGATCGATATTTAATCCTTGGGGGAAAAAAGTTTATAAAATATGTTTTAATTTTTGAAAATAAAGGGGAAGAAATAGGAGTTACTCTTTCACATCCGCACGGCCAGATATATGCATTTTCATATATACCACCGATAATTTTAGAAGAACTTAAGTCTTCAAAAAAGTTTTACCGGAAAAATAAAAAATGTATTCACTGTAAGATAATTGAAAGGGAATTAAAAGATAGGGTTAGAATTATTACTGCTAATAAAGATTTCATTGCATTTATTCCTTTTTATGCCGGGTGGCCGTATGAAGTTCACATTTATCCCTTGAGACACCTTGAGAGTCTGTGCCAATTAAATGATAGAGAAACAAATTCTTTAGCTTTAGTGATTAAGGAACTTATAAGTAGATACAATAAACTGTTTAATTTTAGAATGCCTTATGTGATGATTATTCATCAAAAACCAACGGATAATAGGAGCTATAACTATTATCATTTTCATTTTGAATTCTACCCACCATATAGAGCTAAAAATAAACTTAAATACTTAGCAGGATGTGAATTAGGGGCAGGAACATTTTTAAATGATACTCTGCCGGAGGAAAGGGCTGCTGAGTTAAGGAGCATAATATTGAGAAAATAGTGAAGAAAACAAATGTATCCGAAGGCTAAAACTATTTTTTAATGCCGATTTAATATGACTTGAAGTTATTGGTAATAGGATATCTTCTATCCTTACCGAATGCTCTGGGGGTTATTTTAATGCCTGGAGAACTCTGTCTTCTTTTGTATTCATTGGAATTCACCATACCGATTATTTCTCTGACTGTCTTCTTGCCAAAACCTTTACTTGTAATTGAATGATATCCCATATCACCCTCTATGTATGCTTTAAGTACGGGATCCAGTATTTTATAAGGAGGCAGTTTATCTTCGTCTTTCTGGTTTGGTTTTAACTCGGCCGATGGAATTTTGGTAAGAATATTTCCAGGGATTATATTGGAGTATTTCCGGTTAATAAATTTACAGATACGGTAAACCATGGTTTTATATACATCTTTAATTGGCGAAAACCCTCCGGCCATATCCCCATATAGAGTGCAGTATCCGACGCTTATTTCACTTTTATTGCCTGTGGAAAGCACCAGCCAGTTATTTTCGTTGGCTGCAGCCATTATAATGTTTCCCCTTATCCGCGCCTGGATATTTTCTCTGGTGGTGTTAATTTTACGGCTTCTGAATATGGGTTTTAAATTTTCAAGATAACTATTGTAAATATCTGAAATGGGAATAATAGTATGTCTGATACCGATATTATGTGCTAATTCTGCAGCATCTTCTACGCTTCCCCTGGATGAGTAAATAGAAGGCATCAGTATCCCGTTGACATTTTCTCTTCCCAGGGCCAGAGTGGCAATGACTGCGGTAAGCGCTGAGTCAATTCCGCCGCTCAGGGCTATAACCACTTTATCAAAATTATTTTTGCCGGCATAATCTCCGGTTCCCAGAATTAAAGCCTTGAGTATTTCATGTTCCTTACAAAGAACTTGTCGCTTATGTTTGAAAACGGTTTTTTCCTTTAGTTTAACCAGCTGCTTTTTGGGATGAAGTTTTAAGTCAATTAACGTCAGAGCCTTATGATATTTCCCCATTTCAGTTCTCTGATTTTTAAATCTTAAGTTTTTAAGTCTTGTCGCTGCTGCTCCTCCTGTATCAAGATCATATATTAATGCATCTTCTTCAAAGGGTGCCGCATGTTTTAGGATATCTCCTCTCTGGTTTATGATTAGGCTATTTCCGTCAAATACCAGTTCATCCTGGCCCCCTACCAGATTTACATAAGCGATATTCACGCAGTTATCTTTGGCTGCATTGGTTAAAACTTTTTCTCTTTCTTTGATTTTTTCGGTGTGATAAGGAGACGCAGATATGTTTATTATAAGTTCTGCTCCACCGAGGATGGATTGAATCTTTGCAGGCCCTGAAGGATGAAATATATCCTCGCATATATTAATTCCGATAAGTTTTTCTGCTATTTTGAAAATATAATTTATGGTACCTTTTTTAAAGTACCTTTCCTCATCAAAAACAGAGTAATTCGGCAGGAACTGTTTATTGTATATGGATTTAATCTGATGATTATGGATCACTGCTGCCGAATTATATATACCGTTCTGTTCTTTGTTAACAAATCCGACAATGGCAATAATGTTTGTGGCAACTTTTTTAAGTTTGCCTAGGTAACTGATATTTTCATCAATAAAAGCAGTCTTAAGCAGCAGATCTTCCGGCGGATATCCGGTAGTGGAAAGCTCGGGGAATGCCACTATATCCGCATCATTCTTTTCTGCTTCCAGGATATGGGAAGCAATAATATCATGGTTTCCTTTAATATCCCCGACGGTCGGATTTATTTGTGCCAGATATAATCTTATGATAGATATTTTTTACTCCTTTTTTACACTTTACCGGCTGCCGGTTTTCAATTATAGTTTAAATTATAACTCTTTTTATCAATTTAATTTACTTTTTATATAGAGGAGAAATTTTCCTGAGATCTGATATGATTTTGGGGATGATTTCCAAAAAATAATCTATCTCTTCTCTGGTGTTTTCGAATCCCAGGGTAATTCTTAGAGACCCATAGGCCTCTTCGCTGGTCAGGCCTATTGCAGCCAGTACGTGGGAAGGTTTTAATGAAGAAGAAGAACATGCAGAGCTGCTTGATACCGCTATACCTGCATTGTCCAGCTTCAGCACTATCGATTCACCTTCAATATATTTAAATGAAAAGTTACAGTTACCGGGCAGCCTGTTAGCAGGGTGTCCATTTAATTTGACTTCATCGATTTTATTTAAAAGACTGTTTATCAAATAATCTCTCATTTTTGTAACCTTTAATATTTTATCCGAAAGGTTTTTTTGACCTAATTCCACAGCCTTTGCCAGCCCTGCTATTCCCGGTATGTTCTCAGTACCTGATCTTATTCCCTTTTCATGTCCCCCTCCAAGGATCTGGGGCTTTATCCTGGTACCCTTTCTTATATAGAGGGCACCGACCCCCTTTGGGCCGTATATCTTATGGCCGGAAAGTGAAAGCAGATCAACATTTAAATCATTGACTGCTGTTTTTATATTGCAAAAGGTCTGAATCGCATCGGTATGAAAAACAATGCTGCGTCCCATTAGCATTTTTCCAATTTCTCTGATAGGCTGAATGGTTCCTACAATATTGTTTGCATGCATGATGGTTACAAGTATGGTTCTGTCGGTTATGGATTTTTTTACATCACGGGGATCAATTATTCCATATCTATCTACGGGAACATAAGTTATTTCAAAACCAAGCCGGGTTAATTCTTTTAAAGGCATATAAACCGCAGGGTGTTCAATTTTAGATGTGATTATGTGATTGCCTTTTTTTCTATATGCTTCTGCCACCCCAAACAGGGCAAGATTATTGCTTTCGGTTCCGCCGCTGGTAAATATTATTTCCTTTGGTTCGGCTCCTAAAGAGCCTGCAATTACTTTTCTGGAACGCTCCAGGATTTCCTTTGCTTTCTGCCCCGGAGAATGCGGCTCTGAAGCGTTTCCATAGTGGATATTAAAACAGCTGTTAATCTCATTTACTACTTCGGGCAGCACCGGAGTAGTGGCGCTGTGATCGAAGTAAATATATTTTGATTTTTTTTTCATTGTATTTTTTATAAGTTTTTAACAGAGTGAACTAAAACCTACCACTGATTTTATATACTGTCAATAACTAATCCTTTTAGAAAATAGGTATAGAAATGGAGCAATAAACAGATTGATTAATGTTATAAAAAATACTATGAATCAATATTCTTTTGTTATATAATGCTAACGTTGATTTATTTGTCAAAGCCGTTAAATTTTATTAAAATTATAGAAATTTATTGATTTTTTTATTAATTTTATAAAGTAATTAAATGTTAAAAAAGTTTTTACCATACATAGAAAAGATACTTCAACATACTAATGAAATCTTTATTATAAAAGATATTGAAAATAATATACTTTTTGTAAATGAGAAAATAAGAGATTATGGGTATGACCCTGATAAATTAGTAGGAAAGAAATATTTGAGCATTCTTTCCCCCAGACATAAAGGAAAGAGGTTTAAAAAGATTGTTAACAGCAAAAGGGCACTAAATTATGAAGTAGAATTTTTGAAAAGCGATGGGACCATTGTAAGTGCTTTAGCCTGCAATTCTCCGGTCTCGGATGAAGACAGGAAGATTCTATTTGTGGTTTCGACCCTTGTCGATGTTACTTCTTACAAAAAACTACAAAAAAAACTTATAGAAAGCACATATCTGGATTACCTGACAGGGCTTTATAATATCAGATATCTGTATAAGAGGTTACGTGAGGAGATATACAGGAGCAAGCGTAAAAATGAAAAAATTGCCATTGTAATTTTTGATATAGATAACTTTAAAAAATATAATGACACTTATGGTCATGAAAGCGGGAACAAACTGCTTAAGAATCTGGGCAGGGTCATCCGCAAGAGTATAAGAGGTGGTGTTGACCTCGGATTTCGATTCGGAGGAGACGAATTTTTAATAATAATCAATCAAGCCGAAGAGAAAATTGCCTTTGAAATTGCAAGCAGGATTAGAGAAAATTTCTTGAAATTAAATTATAAAAATTTGGATTTGAGTATGGGTATTGAGCATTATAGAGAGAATTGCAGCATTAAGAATTTAGTAATTCAAGCTGATAAGAAAGTTTACAGGGCAAAAAAATCCAAAGAAAAAATAATTGAATAATTCATTAAAATTATTTTAAAAATCAATTCATTTTAATATAATAGACTCTTGATTTGTAAGGAGTCTATTTTTATTTTATTATTGACCGGGAATCCTTTATTTTTAGATAATAATAAGGTCGGGAGATTTTTGAATAAAGTTGCAAAGGTAATATCATATATTTTTGATGGGTCATTTATATCCATCCCCATTTTTTTAGTTATTTGTTTTATGGTGGTAGAAAATAAAGTTGAGGCTATTGGCTGGGCCTTTCTCTGTTTAGTTTTTGGGACCGTTATGCCGTATATCTATATACGTTTTTTATATAAGAAGAAGAGAATAAATGATATTCACATACCTGTAAGAGAAGACAGGATAAAACCGCTGCTGGTGTCCTGTGTTAGTTATATAATATGTTTTATTATTTTATATGTTATGGATGGACCTTTATTCTTAAAATCCGTATTTGCGGTGAGTGTTGTTTCCACAGTTATTCTAACTGTAATAACCTATTTCTGGAAAATTAGTCTGCACACCAGCTGGATAACCTTTGTGGTTATTACCTTCAATATTTTATTTGGCAGATGGATGCTGCTTTTGGTTCTGCTCATTCCTGCTATCGGCTGGGCAAGAGTCAGAATAAAAAGGCATACTGTAAACCAGGTAGTTTTAGGAGCCGGAATTTCTATGGTAACCACATTTTTTATTTATTATAATTACGGATTCATTAATTTATTTCAACAGGTACCGTAATTATTTCTTAAAAAAGACTCTCCGGGATTTCATCCATACTGACTAATAAACAAAGGAATATTAAAATCCAAATCTAGAGGTAAAGGATAAGCTTGTGCAGATTGTAGGAGGCGAACAATTCTATAAATAATAGGGCTACAGCTATTATAGAAGGTAAAATTAAGTATTTGTTTATCAGAGTGGGTGCTTTACGGGAAAGGGGTGGAATTAAAAGCACCATCACCAGATTTACAAAATAAAAGGTGAACAGGACTGAAAGTACTGACAGATAATAGTAAAAGTAGCCTAAAAAATTAAATCTGAACAGGGTTAAGGTGATGAATACTGCCAGAAGAAGGAGATAGATTATAAATTTTTGAGGCCTTTTAAAAATCTTTCCTTTTTTTGATTGCTTATAATACTGAAATACAAAGACGGGATAAGTTATGGCCATAATCGATGATCCGCACAGCAGGCCGGTTATGAATCTTATGTTATTATTTGTATTGTACAGGCCGAAATTAGAAGCAATGCCATCGATTATTGTAGATAGGAGAAAAATAGAAAATATTATTAAAATATAGGGTGGAGGAAGATCATTTTCTTTTTTCCTGAACATTATAAATAAAATTATAGCTGTAATGAAAAAGCCTATATAAATACCACTGCACCTGGAACAAACAGGCAGCACCACATTTCCAATAGCAAGACTTCTGGAAGGCAGTTGATGACAGACTGAAAAACCTATTGTTTCTATGAAAGAGTTAAACACCTGTAACTATTGTTCCTTTCAATCTTGATAGCTTTCTATATTCTGTTCGAATCTGCTAAAACCTTTGTCAATCATCATAAGCAGTATGGAGTGTAGCTCCTGGTTTGCCGAGGCGACAACCGAAAGCTGATATTTTTTTCCAATACCCATAAGCGGCTGGTTGCATAAATCTTTACCGTAAGCATCGGTTACCATCCCGCCGCTTTCTTTCAATATAAGATATCCTGCTGCAATATCGTAAGGATAATTATTGATTATGCTGCCCTGGCCGACTTTCATATAATCTTTTTCAAGGGAAGGGTAATCATTTACAAGCCTGTGGCCGATATCAATATAACAGTCGAGCTGTCCTGATGCCACTCTGGTTATTGAAAAAGATGAGCTGCCCAGGGAAAAAACACCGCCGTTGAAGTTTGAAGCATCAATCAATTCTTCTAAAATTTTTACAATAGGACCGATGGGTTTACCTCCCAGTCCTATTGACCAAAAAAGAGAACTGATATCACTATTGCAGGATAATGAAGGAGGGATGATTTTATCGCCATTGATAATTTTTGCTCCAGAACCCTTTTTAGCCAGAAATATCCTACCGCTTTTTATTTCCTGTACGCAGCCTAATTTTAAGTCCTTTATTTTTGGTTCCTCG
>CAZHOY010000024.1:0-1802 GCA_964534695.1 uncultured Actinomycetota bacterium
AACTTGCAGAAAAGCTGGGTGTGGAGCTGTCAGCAGTGGCTATCGGAAATGGTATCGAGAAAAGTGCAGTGGAGGTATTCCAGTACGGTCTGGACAGACTGTATTTTCTGGACAGCACTGTTTTTTCTGCCAATATAGATGATATTTACGCCAAAGCCCTGGTGCAGATAATAAGCAGATATAAACCCGAGATATTTCTGGCAGGTGCAACCTGGTTTGGAAGAACTCTTATCCCCAGGGTGGCTGCTATTCTAAAAACGGGCCTTACTGCTGATTGTACTGGACTTGAGATAGATAAAGAAAAGAAGGTACTTCTCCAGACCAGGCCGACTTTTGGCGGAAATATTCTGGCAACCATAGTTACCAGAAATGCCAGGCCCCAGATGGCAACAGTAAGACCCCATGTTATGGAAAAGAAAAAGATAACAGGTAAGGCAGGAGACTACAGGGACAGGATTGAATATATAAATATTGATGAATCTAAATTCAAAACTGAATATAAGCTGATTGGTGTAGAAAAAGAGGTTAATGAGAATTTAAATATTACCGATTATGATGTGATTGTATCCGGCGGAAGAGGAGTGGGCGGCAGTGAAAAATTTTCCATGCTGAGAGAACTTGCAGGTCTGTTGAGGGGAGTGGTAGGAGCATCAAGGGCAGCAGTTGATTCGGGCTGGATATCTTATCCTCACCAGGTGGGTCAGACAGGCAAGACGGTAAATCCCAAATTATATATTGCCTGCGGAATCTCCGGAGCAATCCAGCATCTTGCTGGTATGCAGACCTCGGATATTATTATTGCCATAAATAAAGATCCAAATGCTCCTATTTTTAAGATTGCTAATTACGGTATAGTGGGGGATATTTTTGAGGTAGTTCCCATGCTAATAAAGAGGATAAGAGACGGGAAACCACTGGTATAGTGATTATTTTTTATTTTTAATGACAGTCAGCATTTCAATATTATCCACATTTACAAAAACAATGTCATTTTTGCCACTGATGTCTAAATCATTCTTTAACACCTTTTCCAGAGGATATACCGTGGCATCTGTTACCGGTATGAATCTATGGACCTGGGATTTAATATAATCGCTGGCCCTGCTGCCCGGCATGACATGTATGTAACCTATTATTATTGCAGAATTGGTTTTAATCTTTATATTTATTTTTTCTGTAGGTACCTTTAATGTCATGTTATTAATATATCACTATATAATTAAAAATATAATACTTTAATTTTACAACTATTATTATTTTTTTAAAATTTGATTTAAATTTTTAATTATCAGAGATATAAAACCATATTTTAGGGGATAAGTCTATATTATTGGACAGCAAGTTTCTGTAATCTTGATTATTTTTAAGGTTCCTGTGCAAGGATTAAAACGGAATGTAAAAAATAGGGTAGTTGTGTAGGATGCGTTAAAGATTATAATATTTCCAATAGTAAATGTTTCTATATTTACATTATATTATTTTGTGATATATTAATTAAAACCGATAAAAGTTTATACTGGATATAATATGGAAAAAGAAAAAAAGAAGAAGGCAGGTATTAGTGAATCACAGATGATAAATGCTCTTATGGAGCATATTACGGACAGTATATATTTTAAGGACCTGGACAGTAAGTTTATCAGAATTAATAAAGCTTGTGCAGAGAAGTTTAAGATGGCTAATCCGGGTAAGGCGGTGGGGAAAACTGATTTTAATATTTTTACCGAGGAACATGCCAAACAAGCCTATGAAGATGAACAGTGGATAATAAGAACAGGCAAACCCATAGTAAATATTGAAGA
>CAZHOY010000024.1:1812-12395 GCA_964534695.1 uncultured Actinomycetota bacterium
CATCAACCACCAAGATGCCTTTCTACAATGAGAAAGGTGAAATTATCGGTACATTTGGAATCTCAAGGAATATAACCGACAAGAAAAAAGCAGAAGAAGAGCTGGAAGAAAGCAGATCTAAGATTAGAGCCATACTTCACTCCAGCATGGATGGCATTTATGCTACCGATAAAAAAGGTAAAATACTGATGTATAATAGTAAATTCTTTGAATTATGGAAGATCCCTGCAAAACTTATTAATCTGGAATCTGATGATGAGATATTAAACTTTATTATTGGCCAGATTACAGAGCCGAAACAATTTGTTAATAGACTCCGTAAAATATATAACTCAAAGGAAAATTGCGTGGATATCATTGCCTTGAAGAACGGGAAGATTCTCGAGCGTTCCTCGTCTCCCTTAAAGCAAGATGAAAAGATTGTAGGAAGGGTGTGGACTTTTAGAGATATAACTGAACAAAAAATGGCGGAAGAAAAAATATGGTATTTGTCTTTTCATGATAAATTAACTGGTCTGTATAACCGGGCTTTTTTTGAAGAGGAACTAAAAAGACTGAATACGAAACGGCAGCTGCCATTAAGTATTATCTTCTGTGATGTTAACGGCTTAAAAAAGATGAATGATAATTATGGTTATGACCAGGGGGACTTATTACTTCGCAAAGTTTCGGAAGTACTGAGAAGCTGTTTTCGAAATGAAGATGTGGTTGTCAGGTGGGGCGGCGATGAGTTTATTATAGTTCTTCCCAATACCGATGAAAAAGATACGGAAGATGTAATAAAAAGAATATGTAAGAAATGTAAAAAGAAAAGTAGGCTCAGATTACCTGTAAGTGTTGCCATTGGTACAGCTTTAAAAAATAAGGTGTCTCAGGATATTGATTTGATAGTAAATAAAGCCGAAAAAAGAATGCTTATGAATAAAAAAGTTATGAAAGAAGTAATTTAATTCAGGAGATTTCCTATTTTTTTAAATATAGTTTTAAAATCTTTTGTCCTGGTATAATAGTTATAATTTTTTTCAAAATAAAACAGTATTTTTGGCAAAAGCAATTCTCTTTCTATGTCTTTTCCCAGTATAGTTTTGATAGATGTTGATTTTTTGCCGAAAGGCGCAAGGTCTTCCATATTAAGATTTACATTTATGCCAATTCCGATTATTAGAAAGACATCATTATTTATTCTTTCGACTTCGGCCAGGATTCCACCCAGTTTTAATCTTTTATGATATATATCATTGGGCCATTTTATGACTGCTTTTATGTTATATTCGGTATTTAAAACTGATGCAGCCGAATAAGCGGCAATTAATGTGACCTCCGGAAGTTTTTTTTGTTCAAGTGTGGTTTTAAGTATTATGGTAAACCAGAGCCCTCCTGCCGGGGATATCCACTTCCTTTCAAATCTGCCCCTTCCTTTTTTTTGGATTTCTGCAAGTACCACAGTTCCGTCCGGGAAATTCCGTTTCTTATGATTTATCAGTTTTAAGGCAAAATCATTGGTAGAACCTATCTCTTTTACATAAATGATATTTCTTCCAATATTTTCGGTATCAAGGCACTTTTTATACTTGTCCACATTGAAATCTGTCATTTATCATTCGACCCATTTTATATTGCTGAATTCATATTATTATCTCTTATATATGGTTAGTGTTAAATAGTATTATATAAATATATAGGCTAAGAATAAACAACCAAAAAAGAGCTGAATTTAAGTACCACGGGCATTTATTGGACTGGAACCAGGGCGACTTTATGAAACTATAAAAGTATTGTTCCGTCTATCTAAAAGCTACAAGATTCAATTTTTATACCATTAAGTTTTTAATAGGAAAGGGTTTTAGTTTATGAGAGAAATGAGCAGGGAAGATATTGAAAAAATTATTCCTCATAGAGAACCTTTTCTTTTAATTGATAAAATTATTGAAATCGAGCCGGGCAGGAGAGCTAAGGGGATAAAATATGTCAGACAGGAAGAATATTATTTTAAGGGACACTTTCCCTCCAATCCCATAATGCCCGGAGTCTTAATAGTTGAAGCTATCGCCCAGACAGGAGCAATTGCAGTACTTATGCTGCCGGAAAACAAAGGTAAACTGGTTTTATTTGCTGGTATAGATAAGGCAAGATTCAAAAGGATAGTGAGGCCGGGAGATGAATTGGTGATAGAAGTGGAAATGGAAGATTTCAGGAGAAATGTCGGTAAAGCTAAAGGCAGGGCTATGGTGGGAGATGATATTGCCTGTACGGTAGATATAATGTTTGCCCTGGGGTAGAAAGAGTTTTAATTGAAAGATAAAAAAAAAGAAAATACCGCAAATCCAGAGAGCATTGTTTTTATGTTTCCGGGGCAGGGTTCACAGTATACTGATATGGGCAAAGAATTTCTGGATGCTAATGATAAATACAGTAAGTATTTTGAGATTTCAAGTAAGGTTATAGGCAGAGATTTAATGAAGATAATCAGCGGTGAAAGCGGCAGGGACTCACTTGATAATACCAGATTTAGCCAGATATCAATTTACAGTCTAAGCTGTGCCTTAAATGACTACATCGCAGGTGATCTTTCTATAAATAAAAAACTGATAAGTACCGTACTGGGACACAGCCTGGGAGAATACAGCGCACTTTACAGCAGCGGTGCTTATAGTTTTAGGCAGGGAGCTGAATTAGTGTGGTACAGGGGAAAGATTATGAGTGAGGCCAATCAGAAAACAAAGGGCATGATGGCTGCCGTTCTGGGAACGGAGATAAGCGTGATTGAAGATGTTCTGACCGGTTTTAAGGACAGGGTATTTATTGCCAATTATAATGATTATTCCCAGACGGTAATAAGCGGATATAAACAGGCAGTCAGAGAGGCAATATCAGATTTAATGAAGCATGGGGCAAAAAAGGCAATACCACTTAAAGTTAATATTGCTTCGCACTGTCCCCTGATGAGAGAGGTTTCGAACCGGCTGGGGGAATTCGTTGGTAAAAATATTAAATTTGAGGGCATGAAGCTTCCCTTCTTTTCAACTACTGAGGTGGCTTATAAAAATAAGCATGATATGGTAAAAACTTTAACCGGGCAGCTGACAAATTCCATAAGATGGGTAGAGAGCATCGAGTATTTACTTAGCCGTAACATCAGTATATTTGTGGAAATCGGTCCCGGGAAGGTCCTGTCCGGATTGGTTGGCAGGATTGCAAGGGAGAGAGGCAGGAAAGTTGTGGTTTTAAACACCAGTAAAATGGAAGATATCAATGATTTAAAAAGTTCACTTGTGAGGGAAGGATTTATAAATGAGGCTTGAAAATAAGGTAGCAGTGGTAACCGGCGGTGCCAGAGGCATAGGAAAAGAGATTTGCCGGACTTTTCTTGAAGAAGGCGCATCTGTATATATTTTTGATGTTAATGAACAGGAAGGAAATAAAACAGTAAGCGAGTTTAAACCGGTTTACGGCAGCAGTAAAGTAAAATTTCTGGCAGTTGACATAACTGATGAAAAAAATGTAGCAGACTCCATTGAAAAGATTATAGAAGCTGAACATAAAATTGATATTCTGGTCAATAATGCCGGGATTACCAGGGATAATCTGATACTGCGGATGAGCGTTGAAGATTGGAAAAAAGTGATTGATATAAATCTGACCGGAGCTTTCATCTGCTGCAAATATGCAGCCAGATATATGGTAAAAAGCAGGAGTGGGAAGATAATAAACATATCTTCAATAGTAGGAGTTCATGGAAATGCGGGGCAGAGTAATTACTCTTCGTCAAAAGCCGGAATAATAGGGCTTACCAAAACTCTGGCCAGGGAACTTGCCGGCAGAAATATACTGGTCAATGCCATAGCTCCGGGTTATATTAAAACTGAAATGACCGATAAGCTGGGTGATAAGGTAAAGGAAAAGTTAATGGAGCAGATTCCCACCGGAAGGCTGGGCAGCGTAAGCGATGTAGCAAAAACGGTACTTTTTTTAGCCAGTGATGACTCCAGTTATATAACCGGTACCGTAATTAATCTGGACGGCGGAATGGGCATTTAATTTAAAGGATAAAAATTTACGCAAAAAAAGGAACGATTGATGAAACAAAACCATAACAGCAGGAGAGTAGTTGTGACCGGACTGGGAATAATATCGTCATTAGGGCTTGAAGTGGATAAATTCTGGAAAAATATTGTTTCAGGAAAATCGGGCGTCAGCAGAATTGACAAATTCGATGTTGAAAAGATAAGTTCCAAAATAGCTTCACAGGTCAGGGATTTTAAACCTGAAGATTATATGGACTTCAAGCAGGCCAAAAGGATGGATAGATTTTCCCAGTTTGCAATTGCTGCAGCAGCAAATGCCATACAAGACAGCGGTCTTAAAGTCAGTCCCGCCAATGAACATGAAGTGGGAGTTTATATAGGTAGCGGGGTAGGCGGACTGTCAACCTTAGAAATGCAGCATGAGAGGCTGTTGAATAAAGGTGCCGACAAGGTAAGCCCTTTTCTTATCCCCATGATGATTTGTAATATGGCATCTGCTCAGGTCTCTATAATGAGTAGAGCTAAAGGACCGGTGGGAGCTTCCACTACGGCTTGTGCCGCAGGTTCAAATGCCATAGGTGGTGCGTTTGAAATAATAAAAAGGGGAGTCGCAGAAGTTATGATTGCCGGCGGGAGCGAAGCAGCTATTACTCCTCTGGGAATGGCAGGGTTCTCCAATATGCAGGCCCTTTCTACCAGAAATGATGAGCCTGAGAAAGCTTCCAGACCATTTGACAGGGATAGAGACGGATTCGTAATGGGAGAGGGGTGCGGCATTTTAATTTTAGAGGAACTTTCCCATGCCTTAAAAAGAGATGCTAAAATATACTGTGAAATATTCGGATACGGACTTTCAGGAGAAGCTTATCATATTACAGCACTTGAAGAATCGGGTGTTAATGTGGCCAGATGCATAAAGAACTGTTTGGATGAGGGAGACATTAATCTGGAAGAAGTAGATCATATTAACGCTCATGGAACATCAACTCCATTAAACGATGCTATTGAAAGTAATGCAATCAAGAAATGTTTCGGCCGGTATGCTTATAATATAAATGTAAATTCAACCAAATCGATGACCGGTCACTGCCTGGGAGCAACGGGTGCAATTGAAGCTTTGGTCACCATACTGGCTTTAAAAGATAATATTATTCCCCCTACCATAAATCTGGATAATCCTGATGATAAGTGCGACTTGAACTATACTGCAAAGTTGAGTCATAAGAGAGAGGTTAATATTGCACTTTCGAATTCTATGGGTTTTGGGGGTCATAATGTTACGCTGGGATTTAAAAAATACCTGTAGTTAGGATGGCAGATGGAAAAAGTTAAGTGCAAAAACTGTAATAAGGATATTGAAAATGAGATTTTTATATTAAACCTCTGGGTATGTCCGTATTGTAATTATCATCATTATATCAGTCCCGGAGACAGGCTGCAGATTACAGTAGACAGCAGCAGTTTTACCGAGCTGGGAAAAAATATCAATTCGGTCGATTTTTTAAATTTTTATGATCTTAAATCCTATAGCGTAAGGCTTAAAGAAGCAAAGCTCAAGACCAGCTTAAATGAGGCCATTATAACCGGTGAGGCAAGAATAGATGGAAATGATGTTGCTCTGGGCATTATGGATTTTAGATTTATGGGTGGAAGTATGGGCAGTGTGGTAGGGGAGAAAATTAAGCTTTTATGCAGCCATTGTATTGAAAAGGAAATTCCTCTGATTATATTTTGTACTTCCGGCGGAGCCAGGATGCAGGAGGGCATAATGTCTCTGATGCAGATGGCGAAAACGGTATCCGGCATTAATAAGGTAAGGGAGAAAAAAATTCTTTTTATTGCCATAATTACCAATCCTACTTCAGGAGGCGTCAGCGCCAGTTTTGCCACTATTGCAGATATTATAATAGCGGAGCCGGGCGCGCTTTTTTGTTTTGCGGGCCCCAGGGTGGTAAAACAGACTATAAAAAAGAGCCTTCCTCCGGATTTTGGAACTTCGGAAAGGAATTTAAAAAACGGACAGGTGGATATGATTATAAACAGAGGTGATCTAAAGGATACCCTGGCTAAATTATTAAGAATATTTAAAGGATGATATGGATTTAAAGAAGCTGGAAGAAATTCCAAAAAGTTATCTTAAAGAAATTCTGGGTTCATTATCCAAGCTGGAAAAATTAAAAAAGGTTCCCTTTTTTACAGGCATACATTTTAAAGATGCAGAAAAAGATCTTGCCGGCAAAATTGAAAATTATAAGAGAGTTGAAAGGGATGCCATAAGAGTGTGGAAGATTGTCCAGCTTTCCAGGCATGAAGGCAGACCGCAGTGCATGGATTATATAAATGGCATTTTTGAAGATTTTGTAAAACTCTCCGGTGATAGATTGACCGGTGAGGATAAGTCAATTATTGCAGGTCTGGGCAGGCTTAACGGAAGGTCTGTTGCGGTTATAGGGAACCATAAGGGTAAGAATATAAAAGAGAGGATAGAACATAACTTTGGTATGAGTATACCTCAGGGATATAGAACATCACAGAGAATTATGAAGCTGGCTGATAGATTTGGTCTTCCTATTATTACATTCATAGATACACCGGGAGCATACCCTGCCCTTGAGGCTGAAGATAACGGACAGGCAAGTGCCATTGCCAACAGCATTCTGCTTATGTTCAAGGTAAAGGTACCGGTAATTGCAATCTTGATCGGCGAAGGCGGAAGCGGCGGTGCACTGGCTCTGGCTGTGGGAAATGAAGTGGCGATGCTGGAAAATTCAACTTATTCGGTTATCTCCCCTGAGGGCTGTGCAGCTATCCTGTGGAAGAATCCTTCCGGTATCAAGCTGGCAGCAAGAGAGCTAAGGCTGACTTCGAGAGATCTACTCAAACTGGGAGTGGTAGATAGGATTATACACGAGCCTATCGGCGGGGCTCAGAATGCACCCAAAAGAATGATAAAAATTGTAAGAAGATATATTGCTGGTACGCTGGAAAGATTTGCCAATATTTCAGGTGAAGACCTGAAATCCAAAAGAGCCCTTAAGTTCGAGTCCATGGGGTTTTTTAGTACCGAATAGCAGGCTTTAATTGCCTACAAACAGTATAACACTGGAATCCGGGGAAATATAGGTCCCGTCCTCGGGATTCTGGCCCAGAACCAAACCTTTCTGTATGGAATAATTTGTATCTACATAGCTTATTTCATATTTAATATTTTCAGAGTCAAGCTTACTTTTGGCCTGCTCAAAATCGAGCTTCACAAGATCAGGAACCTGAATCAGCTGCTCGCTGGTCGAAATCACCAGTTCAACTACGCTTTTAGCTTTGACCTTAGAACCAGGGGATGGAATTACTTCAATGATTTTTCCGGGGTCTTTTATAGTTTCCGTAAAGGGAGCTTTGCTGCTTTTTACTATTAGGTCAAGAGACTGTAAGTAATTCAGGGCATAAATGTAGTCCAGACCAATAATTTTGGGAATGATAATAGTCTCTTCACCTTCACTGACAGTTAGGTTAACGGATCCTCCCGGATTAATTTCTTCACCAGCACCCGGCTGTTGTTCCATAATCAGGTTTTCTTTAAAAGTACTGCTGTACTCCCTGGAAACAGTTTCCCCTGAAAGTCCGGCATTTTCTAATATCTCCAGAGCATCCTCCATATCTAAGCCTATCAGATTAGGAGTTAAAATATAGGTAATTTCACGGCCTTTGCTTATTATTACTTCAATATCACTGCCAGACGTAATACTGCTGCCGGGTTCCGGTGTTTGTTCTATAATAGACCCCTCAGGGATTTCAGAGCTGTAGATTTCATTCTTTATTATCAGGTTCAGATTAAATAATAATAGTATTTCCCTTGCATTTTCAGCTGGTATATTTTCAAGAAGGGGAACCGGTGTTACCGGCTGGCTAGAAGTTTTGTGGTTATAATATTTAAAACTGTAGACTATAAACAGGGTTAAGAAGACGGTCATTAGAACAGCAAGAGTTATAGTGGCTACATACGGCTTTATTTTCTTTGCAAATACACCTAGTTTATTGGTGCTTTTTTCTTCGGTGCTAAAACTCAAAGGCTTGCCGGCAGAATATTTCCGCAGGTCAACAATGAGTTCCTTTACATTTGAATAGCGGGAAAGGGGATTTTTTTCCAGGCAATGCATTATTATTTTTTCCAGTCTTACCGGTATGTTTTCTATTAATTCAGATGGTTTTAAGGGTATTTCGCTTATATGTTTCAGGCTGATATCGATAGAGTTCTCTCCCCTGAATGGAACATCTGCAGTTAACATTTCATATAATACAATACCCAGTGAATAAATATCGGTCCGGTGATCCAGTACCTCTCCCTTTGCCTGCTCGGGGGATATATAATGAACCGTACCCATTATATTAAGTGTTCTGGTCAGGTCGGTATTCATAGATTTTGCAATACCAAAATCAGTAACTTTAACCCTGCCTTCAGAGGTTATCAGTATATTCTGCGGTTTTATATCCCGGTGTATAAGGTTGTTTTTATGGGCCATATGAAGAGCTCCGGATATTTGTATGGCATAATCGACTACGACATCAGGCGGGATTGCACCTTTCTTTTCGATTATTTCTTTTAGATTTTCTCCCTCAATGTATTCCATGCAGATGAAATAAGAGCTGTTAAATTCTCCCCAGTCATATACCTGTACAATGTTAGGATGGTTTAACCCTGCCAGGATTTGTGCTTCGCCTTTAAATCTGGCCACAAAATTTTTATCTCTGGCATTGCTGGCGGATAGAATTTTTATGGCGACTTTTCTATCGAGTTTTAAATCAACGCCCAGAAAAACATCAGCCATTCCTCCGGAGGCTATTTTTTTGATTATTTTGTATCTTTTAGAGATTAATTTATATTTCTCTAAATCTTGTTCATGCATACTTCAAATTTTTATGGCTATAATTGTTATGTTGTCCAGGCCGCCTTTTTCCAGTGCGCCTTTTATAAGATTTTCTACTATGTCTTTGACACTTTTGTGTTTATCCATAATTCTGGCTATATCCTCATCTTTCAGCATTGAATTAAGTCCGTCCGAACATAAAAGAAGTATGTCCAGGGGTAGGATTTTGTATGATATGAAATCCGGATTTATATCTTCTGTGATTCCCAGAACATTTGTAAGGTAGTTTTTTTGAGGATGGTTAAAAGTTTCCTCATAACTTATTTCTCCTCTTCTGAATAATTCACCGACTATGGTATGATCTGAAGTCAGAGGTTTAAACTCGCTTCCTCTTTTAATATAGAGCCTGCTGTCGCCTATATGGATTATATATGCTCTATCCCTGTGGATATAACATGCTGTAAAAGTGGTTCCCATATTATAATATTGGGGCTCTATGGCTGCTTTCTTAAATACTTCACTATTGGCGTTTTCAATGCTTTCTACCAGCAGTTCTTTAATGGTATCGGATATTGAGGGGTATGTTTTCTCATCACCAATTTTTTTTATATTTTTACTTTTGCCAATGCGGTAAAAATTTTCCGTAAAGGTTTCAACAGCAATTCTGCTGGCAACTTCTCCGGCCCTGTGTCCTCCCATACCGTCAGCGACAATGAACAGTTTATCCCCGGTATAAAAATAATCTTCATTCTTTTCCCTGTACTTTCCTATGTCTGTATCTGCAAAGTGTTTCATGGATATTATTATATGTCATAATCTGCCATTAATAAAATTATACTTGCAGGTTAAAAAAAGTTTGAGTGTTTTTGGGGAGTTAAGATTTTTAAACTGGATACATTGGAGAAATTAATTAAAAAGTTAGAAAATTATCAATAATGGATGCAAAAAAAAATAAAGAAGGTATTATAAAAATTATTAAAATTGATTATAAATACGGAAAATAAGGTGAGAATAAATTGAATATTTATGATGAGGCACTTGCAATGCATAAGAAAAATGCAGGAAAAATTGATGTAATAAGTAAAGTAAGAACTGAAAATGAACATGACCTGTCCCTTGCTTATTCCCCTGGCGTTGCAGAGCCATGCCGTGCCATTGCCAGAAATCCCCGGGAACTTAATACATACACGGCCAGGGGTAATATGATTGCAGTGGTATCTGATGGTTCAGCAGTTCTGGGTCTGGGAAACATAGGAGCCAGGGCGGCACTTCCGGTAATGGAAGGAAAGTGCGTGTTATTTAAGCAGTTTGGGGGAGTATCTGCTTTTCCCATATGTATAGATAGTCAGGATACCAAGGTGATTGTTAATACCGTGAAAATGCTTGAGCCGTCATTTGCAGGAATAAATCTTGAAGATATTGCGGCTCCCAAATGCTTTGAGATTGAGAATAGGTTAAAGAAAGAAACAAATATGCTGATTTTCCATGATGATCAGCATGGAACCGCCATTGTAACCCTGGCCGGCTTGTTGAATGCTTTAAAAATTTACGGGAAAGATATAAGGGAAGTAAAGATAGTAATCAATGGAGCAGGGGCGGCAGGTACCTCTATTATAAATTTACTTAATAACATCGATGTACGGGATATAGTGGCATGTGACAGTAAAGGAATAATTTGCAGTGATAGAGGGGATTT
>CAZHOY010000025.1:0-12064 GCA_964534695.1 uncultured Actinomycetota bacterium
CTCCCTTTTATGGTTCGCGGAGAATAAGGGAGATACTCAAGAGAAAAGGCTACCTTGTCAACCGAAAGAGGATCCAAAGACTGATGAGACTGATGGGTATCGAGGCTATCTATCCGAAGCCTAATTTGAGCAAGCCTCATCCAGGTCATAAGATTTATCCTTATCTTTTGAGAGACAAGAGAATTGAGGAGGTTAACCAGGTCTGGGGTATTGATATTACCTACATCAGGATGAAGCATGGTTGGCTTTACTTAGTAGCAATCATGGACTGGCTTAGTCGCTATGTCCTCTCTTGGAACCTATCAATTACCCTGGAGGTTGATTTCTGCATCAAGGCTCTAGGAAAAGCTTTAGACATTGCTACTCCCAAGATATTCAACTCTGATCAAGGCTCTCAGTTCACCAGTGTAGCCTTTCTTGAGTGCTTAGAGAAAAGGAGCATACAGATCAGCATGGATGGAAAAGGAAGAGCTATGGACAATGTTTTTAATGAGAGACTCTGGCGTTCAGTAAAATATGAGGAGGTCTATCTTAATGATTATACCACAGTGAGTGAAGCCAGGCAGGGCATTGGTAACTATATCAACTTCTACAATCAGGAGAGACCGCACCAGTCACTGGATTATAAAACACCAGCTGAGATGTACTTTGACAGCAATAATCAAGAGAAGAGACTTGACTGTATCTTAAGTATGGCAAATTAGTGTCTTGACAATGGGGTCCACTTTAGGAAGCGATGTGCACACACTTTGAAATTGGAGAAAAGGTGCAACAGAAATACATGGATATCAAATGAAATGTTTCAGATGAATCAAAAGATGCCAATGAAGAAAGAGAGAGAATGTTATAAGAAAGAACTTCCTTGTTATATATCGCAGGACCACAGTTCTATTACATCAAGAATCAAGAGATGGAACAGATTATGAGTGTATTTGTTGCAGACGGTGCAGAACGAACAAGTTTAGCGATTGCCAGATCACTTGGGGAAAAAGGCATTGAGGTTCATTGTGGTGAAAGTTATCCTTTTTCTACAGCAGCATTATCAAAATACTGTAAAAAGAATTTTGTTTATCCAGATCCTCAAGTAAATTGTAAAATGTTCATAGATGGATTAATTGATATTTTGAAAAATGGTGATTACAAAGCGATTTATTCATCAAGAGAAGTAACAACAATTCCTATTTCTTATTACAAGAAAGAGCTAGAGAGGTATACAAAAGTTCCATTTCCGGACTATAGTAAAATGTTAATGGTGCATGATAAAGCAAAGACGATCAAGTTTGCAACGGAGCATGGAATTCTAGTTCCAAAAACATATTTTGTCGAAAGCATGGAAGAACTTGAAGAGATTTCTGGTACTATTGAGTATCCCGTAGTAGTTAAATCGAGGTGTAAGACAACATGGAGTGACAGAAAACCTATGATGTTGAAAGTTACTTCAAGGAATTATGTAAACAACAAGAATGATTTGGTTAATATTTCAGGTGATATTTTCAAGAAAAGCGGTGAGATGCCATTAGTTCAGGAATATATTCACGGAAAAGGATATGGTGTAGAGGTTCTGTTTAACCATGGAGAGTTAAGAGCAATTTTCATACATAGAAGATTGAGGGAGTATCCAATAACTGGTGGAGCGAGTACGCTGAGGGAAAGCGTTTATAACGAGAAGTTGAAGGATATCACATTAGATTTAATGAAGGGTTTAGAATGGCATGGAGTAGCAATGGTTGAATTTAAGCTTGATGAAAAAGATGGAGAACCAAAATTAATGGAAGTAAATGGAAGATTCTGGGGATCACTTCCACTTTCAATTGCAGCTGGCGTTGATTTTCCTTATTTGCTACACAAAATGGTAATCGAAGGGGATGTTCAGCCGGTATTAGAATATAAAACAGGTGTTAAATGTAGGTGGTTTATTACAGGGGACATTTTTTGGTTTATTGCATCTTTAAAGAATGGAAAGGATAAATGGCATATTATAAGGGAATTTTTTAAATTTAATGAGACGAATTATGATATTTTATCAAAAGATGACTTCCTACCTGCATTTGGAGCGTTGAGGGTTATGATGCACCAGGTGAAAGAGGTTATTAGTGGGAAGAGAAATATTAGTGGAGAGATGAGAAGATGAAACTTTCATTTGATTCGGGATATCCTACATATACCGAAAGTTTATATAGACTTTTGGTATAAAGCATCATAAGAATTTCTGTTGAAAAGATAGGCAAAATTTCTGGATTTATTCATTCAGCAGGAATAAGTATGACATTGCCTTTAAGGAGCATGAGACCTTCTTATTATGAGAAAGTATTTGCTATAAATGTTATATCTGGCTTTGAGCTTGCCAGAATTATTTCGAAAAACAAGTATTTAGATGAAAACGGTGCAAGTTTTATATTTATTGCTTCAATTATGGGAATTGTTGCAAATGCAGCTCTGATTGGATATTCTGCTTCAAAAGGAGCTTTAATTTCAGCTACCAGGTCTATGGCAATCGAGCTTGCTTCAAAAAATATAAGAGTAAATTGTATTTCTCCAGGCTATATACAGACAGGAATGATGGAAAGCGTTTCGAAGCAATTATCAGAAGAGCAAATGGATAATCTAAAGAAAGACTATCTCTTGGGACTGGGAAAACCAGAGGATGTTGGCAATGCTTGTGCATTTTTACTTTCAGATGCTGCAAGATGGATAACAGGAACCAATCTAATTGTCGACGGTGGATGTAGTTCACTAATGTAACAACCCAAGTTACGAAAGACATTCCGCCTCATTCTGTTGCTGTTGGTATTCCAGCTCGTATCATCAAAAAGTTGGATGTCGAGAAAGATGTGAAAAATGAGAATAATTGTTGATATAGGTCATCCTGCACAGGTTCATTTTCATAGAAATGTAATAAAGATTCTGGAGCAGAAAGGACACGAAATTCTTGTTTCTGCAAGAAATAAGGATGTTTTAATATATTTATTAAAAAAATATGACATAAATTTTATCAAAATTAGTGAACAGAAACCGAACTTTTTTGGTTTATTTAAGGAATTGATGCAAAGATGTTATTCTCTATATAGAATTGTAAAAAAGTTTAAACCTGATTTAATGTATGGTGCGGGAGAAACAGTAGCTATTGTTGGTAAATTGGCAAAAAAACCTACGATTATTTTTAATGATAGTGAGCCGGTGTTTGTAAATAAATTTCTGACGTATCCTTGGACTAATACAATTTGTACTCCTACCGCATTTACAAGGGAATTAGGGAAGAAACAAGTAAAATATGATGGTTATAAAGAATTGGTTTACCTTCATCCGAATTATTTTAAGCCAAATCCAGCGGTCTTGGACGAATTAGATTTGAGTAAAAATGACAAATTTATTATTTTGCGATTTGTTTCTTGGACCGCAAGTCACGATGTTGGACAGCATGGAATAAAAAACAAGGTTGAATTAGTAAGGGAACTTGAAAAATATGGACGGGTGTTTATCACTTCAGAGGAACAGTTGGATAAAGATTTAGAAAAATACAAAGTGAAAGTCTCTCCAGAGAAGATCCATGATGTATTGCACTTTGCAGATCTCTTTGTAGGCGATTCCCAAACAATGACCACCGAAGCTGCTGTATTAGGGACTCCTGCAATAAGATGCAACTCTTTTGTTGGAGAAAAGGATATGGGCAATTTTATTGAACTCGAACAAAAATATGGTTTAATTTTCAATTATAATAATCCGGATAAAGCAATAAACAAATCGGTTGAGTTAATTCAACAACCAAACTTAAAAAAAGAGTGGAAAAAGAAAAGAGAGAAATTACTAAGAGACAAAATAGATGTAACTGCATTCATGGTTTGGTTCGTTGAGAACTATCCAGAAAGTTTCGAGCAAGTAAAAGAAAATCCTGAAATACAATATAGGTTTAAGTGATTAAGGTGAAAATTACAACTATCGTTGGCGCTCGTCCCCAGTTCATCAAGATAGCTCCAGTTTCAAAGGAGCTAAGAAAACATTTCAATGAAATTATCATCCATACGGGTCAGCATTATGATTATGGAATGGATAGAGTATTTTTTGAGGAATTGAAAATTCCGGAACCTGATTACAATTTAAGCGTTGGCTCTGGAACTCATGGATATCAAAGTGGAGAAATGTTAAAGCGAATTGAAGAAGCTTTAATAAAAGAAAGACCCGATTTAGTCTTAGTTTACGGAGATACTAATTCAACGCTCGCCGGCGCATTAGCAGGGGCTAAGTTGCATATAAAGGTTGGACATATTGAAGCTGGGATGAGGAGTTTTGATAAAACAATGCCAGAGGAAATTAACAGAGTTTTAACTGATCATTGTTCTGATTTACTATTTTGTTCAACGAAAAATGCTGTTAGGAATTTAGAGCAAGAAGGGATCATTAATGGAGTATATCTAACTGGAGATGTAATGGTTGACTCTTTGTTATACAATAGAGAAATTGCAGAGAATAAATCTACAATATTAAGTGATTTGGATTTGATAAGCAAAGAGTATTTATTAGCTACAATTCATAGAGCAAGTAATACAGATAACAAAGAGAACCTTAAGAATATTATTGATGCCTTTTCTAATATAGAAGAAACAATTGTATTTCCAGTGCATCCACGTACAGAGAAATTTTTAAGAAAATATGGATTGTATGATAAATTAAATCTTCAAGCATCAATTAAATCAATGAAGCCCTTGGGTTATTTGGATTTTCTAAAATTAATGAATCATGCGAAGAAAGTAATAACTGACTCTGGAGGCATTCAAAAGGAAGCTTATATGTTGAGAGTGCCGTGTATTACATTAAGAAATAATACAGAGTGGATTGAGACGGTTGGGGATGAATGGAATGTATTAGTTGGAACAAATAAAGAAAAGATTATTAAAATGGTAAATGACTTTGAATCTTTGTCAAAAATACATAAAAATAGATTTGGAACCGGAGATGCGAGTAAAAAGATTGTAGAAGCCATCAAAACATCCAGGGAGTTTCATAAAATGAGAAAAAACACAAAAATTCAGAGGGATGAAAATGTTTCGTAAACAGCTATTTATATTTGCACATCAGATTGGAGATAGAAATTTTTATCCAACATACAAAAAATTAGTTCAAAATCAATGGAAAAGTTATGAGGAACTAAAGGACAAGCAAGAAAAGCAATTAGGAGTGATGGTTAATTTTGTATAAAAATGTATTTTATTTATGAGGATTTTTGCCAATTCGAAATTATCTTGAAACGATAAATAGGGCTGAAATTGGATTTTAATAATAAGAAATTATTGGTGATATCGCATAGCTATACTAACTTTCAAAAAGATCCACTTGAATGTCTAGCAAATTTTTTGGACTCTGTTTATGTATTAGTAAGGTATAATCCGATTGCAAACATATCTAAATATCTGCCTGTACATTATTTGGATCCTTTTAGATGGGATTCAAAAGTGGATCTTGCAACTAAACCGTCCAATATCGAAGTATTTCCAACACCAATCCTATATACACCCACTGAAAGAGGATATAAAGGACTTGGAGATAAGCATTTTAAGGCAGTAGAAAAAGTGATAAAAAGGAATAACGTAAAGTTTGATTTGATTCATGCACATTTTACTTGGTCTTCTGGATATGTGGGGGTAAAATTGAAAGAAAAATATAAAAAACCGGTCGTTATAACAATTCATGAAAACTGTGAATGGTTTAATAAAGAAGTAAGTATGAATTATCCATTAATAAATTATACTTGGAAAAATGCAAATGCTTTGATAAGAGTCAACAAAAAAGATGTGCCCATTTTGAAGAATTTTAACAAAAATGTATACTCAATTCCAAATGGTTTTCCTCCAAGTTTCAAACCGTTGAATAAAAATGAATGCAGGTCAAAATTACTTTGGCCAGCAGATAAAAAGATTATATTTAGCTTGGGTGGGCTAGTAGAAAGAAAAGGATTTAATTATCTTATAGATGCGATGAAGATAATAGCAGAAAGAAAAAAGAACGTTTTGTGTTTAATTGGTGGACCTGGTCCATTAAAGAATAGATTAGAAAAACAAATTGAGAAATTAGAATTGAAAGATTATATAAAACTTGTTGGCGGGAAGACGCATGATGAAATCCCAATCTGGATGAATGCTTGCGATTTATTTGTGCTACCGAGTTTAAGCGAAGGAAATCCAACTGTAATGTTTGAATGCTTAGGATGTGGAAAACCATTTGTTGGGACAAAAGTCGGTGGGATTCCAGAAATTATCATTTCTGACGATTATGGTTTATTGTGTGAGCCGGGGGATCCAAAGGATCTAGCGGAAAAGATTCTATTTGCGTTGAAGAAGCAGTGGAATAGCAAAAAGATAAGAGATTATGCGGAGCAATTTACGTGGGAGAAAATTGCTAAGGAAACAATTGAGATCTATAGAGATGTAATGAGATGATACAATTATACAAGCATGATTTGATACTTAGTTATTGTAAAAACAAAAATGTGTTACATTTAGGCGCATGCGATAGTCCTTATCACATAGAGAGAGCAAGGAAGAAGATACTTCTTCACCAGGAACTTCAGGGAGTTTGCAAAGAGTTAATTGGATTGGATGTAGATAAGAAAGCTATAGAGATACTAAGAAACTTCGGAATAAAAAACATATTCTATGGAGATATTGGCAAAAGTGCTGGATATGACATCAACCTAAATGAATTTCATTTCGATTACGTTCTGCTTCCGGATACGATTGAACATCTGGAGAACCCTGGGTTTGCACTTGATAATATCAGGAACTTAATGAATAAAGGCACAAGGCTTATTTTAACGGCGCCAAATTGTTTTTCGTATGGTGCAATAAGAAATATTCTAGTAAGTAAGAGAAATATCCATCCAGACCATCTTCTACATACATCCTACGATACCTTGACAAGGTTGTTTGAAAAAAAAAGTCTAAAAGTAGAATGCTTTTCTTATTGTCTTTTCGGTTCTTTTAGGAAAAGTAGGATCATAAACAAACTATTATATAACCTTGTTTTTAAAAGAAAAAGAAATCTGATGTCTTGTTTATTTTTCGTTCTAAGTAAGACATAGGATTGTAGCGGAAATATGGAGATTACAAGAATTAAAAGTGGAATAGGGGGAAGACTCTCAAAAATATGGGGCATTATTCTTTGTATTGTTACATTCTATGTTATAGTCTATTATGTTGCCAATGAACCTCATATTCAAAGATATGAAGGCATATTTGTAGGATTTATTGAAACGTATTTAAATAATCACATATCTTTAGATTATTTTTCTCTTATTCCGCTGTTCTCCCCAGGTGTTGAAATAGATCCTTCCTTATCCAACACGGTCCAACACATCATGGAAACCGAGTCATATATTCCAAATTTCGTTGCGCTATTTTTAATTTTACATTACATTACTGGACTATCTCCACAATTATTAGTAGTTTTGCCATTAGGAATACTATTTGTACCAATAGCATATTTAGCAATAATAAAGGCGTATGTTCCTGTAAAAGATAGTCCTGATCTTATTTTTCAGTTTTCACTTGCAGTTTACATTACAGTTTACTTAGTAGCAACAAGATGGTATGGTTCATTTTATGTTGCCCCGACAGCATTTTTATTACTGTTAGCGCTGTTTTTATGTATAAAAAGATTCTATGAAGAAGATGGCAGAAGGAGAAGTGTTTATTACCTTATAATTTGCATCTCTATGTTAAGTTTAGCTCATTATTGGCATACCATCCTTATGATGATAGTGTTTTTTATAATATCGTTATGGATAGTTTCGGGTTTTTTCTATCTACTCACCTTAATATTACCGAAATTTGCCAATAATAGGGAGAAAAAAAATACTGAAGTTATTTTTTTAAGATCGACATCGCTTCTTGTAATATCTATCGTGATTTCTTTAACTTTCACGCATCTATGGCAAAGTCAGTATATCGCACTTTTCCTTACCGAAGTAAGTTTATGGGATTTTTTATCAAATGCGTTAGTAAAGTTATTTGGTGGAAATCCTTTCCCAGTTTCGTACGCATTCAGTTATAAGGATTTGTTCTGGGGGAAAATATATTTCATTTCTCTCCTTTTGTTATACATTCTCGCCACATTGACTTTAATTATTCCTATTCTTCTCTATATTTTACAATTTATATGTAAGAAGGCGACAAAAGTAACACTACCTTTGATATTTGGTCTATCTATCTTACTTGCTCAAATAATACATGTAATAGGATATTATAAATCTAACTCTCTAGCTTTTCCACTGGTGCCGCTTTTTTTTCCAATATTTGGAGTTTATATATTCATAAATACAATAGACAATAAAGAAAAAGTAAAAAAATTTATAATTTTGAGTCTTTCAACAATGGCTATAGCAAGCTTAATATGTATTATCTCTCTAAATCATACAAGTGAAGGAGGTACAACTTCTGTTACAAAATACAAAGATACAAAAAGTAGTTTTGAATGGTTATATCATAACATGGATAGATATAAGACCATTACAACAGATTTTAATGTGCTAGGGAAATATTTACAAAGAGAAGCAAAACTGTCAAAACCGAGCATTGAGTATAGATATATTTCCCCGAATAGTTATGGTGTTTTGGTGGGTGATAACGAGGTCATACCGAAGTATTTAACGAAGAATTATGTTGTAGTTGACCATGCGACGATGTCAGAAGGACTTCCAATACACTCGAATACTGCCCGCGCTCTTTTGAAGCCTGAATGGGCAAGAATAAATAATTGTCAAAATCAAGACAAAATATATCAAGATAATTATGTTTCCATTTTCATATTTAAATAAAAGTCTTAAACCCATCCTTTTATCTTCACCAATCCAAGAATTCCTAAACTCAGAACTCCATAAGTGATTATCCAAGCATATCCAACACCAATAATACCAAATTTCAGAATGAAGATATAACTCAATCCGAAGAGAAGCGAGAATCTAACAAAATTCAACTTTACAATGCTCTTGACCTTCATTCTCACGTTCTGAATGGGAATAAATAAAGAATAGACAGCAACAAATAAGCTCGATAAGGCTAATAATCTCAAAAGTTGAAAAGCCTCAATATAATCTTTTCCAAATAAGCCGAGAAGGAAATTCCCAAAGAAACAAAGAAGTATAACGGCGGGAATAAGAAAGGCGTAAATACCCAGCCCAGCTTTAATGGCATTTTTCCTCAAGCTCTCTCCATGGCTTCCTTCAACAAAAAGAGAAGTACTTAAAGCCGCCGGAACTATTAATACCAAATTCCCAATGGCAAATGCGATGTAGTATTTAGCAGCTTCAGCTTCTCCAAGCATGTTTAAAATCATAATTGGCAAAATTAATGTGGGAACTGCAACAAAGATATTTGATATGTAATTTCCAGATGAAAATCTGAAGGATTCCTTTATAAAATTTTTATCGATCTTAAAGCTAACTTCTATGAATTTCCTCAGAAACAAGAGGGCAAACAGTGCAGCGAATAGATAAGCCAACCCACAGGAGCCAAATATACCAAAACATCCAAAAAGGACTAAAGGTATTAAAAGAGGAATTCTTAAAGCTAAAAAAATATTTTGAATAAAACGCTGCTCAGCTTTTCTTGATGCTATAAAAGCATTTCCAGTTGTTGAGGTTATTGAGTTCATCAGTGCAAAACCGAGAAAAATTATTGCATAAATTGGATTTTGAAGAAAAGACAAACTTGGAGAAAAAAACTTAATACTTGAGATATAAACAATTCCAACAATAAAAGAAGAAACAGTAGTTATGATTAGACAAGTATCAAAAACTTTGCTTTTGTTACTAATAGGAAGAAAACGAATTAAAGAGAAGTCGAAGCCAAATCTTGAGAAAAGTATGACTAATCCCAATGAAGAAATTAGAGCTGTAGCCAACCCAACATCTTCGATGGAATAAAATCTTGCTGCGAGCATCCAGAAAAGGAAGCCACAGGTAACATTGGAAACTCTGCTTAAAACTAAGAAGAAGGAATTTTTATATAATGGGTCGGCTAGGCGTTGTCTTAATTCTTTTTTTGTTTTTGGTATTGCTATTTTAATAAGTTTTGTCAACTCAAATAAATTCAAGGCTCAATGCTCGGCTTTCAAGATTCGATGCTCAAGATTAGTTACTGTAGATATCAGAAGGCCTACTATTACATAAAAGTGTAGGATGTTTGCGGGTATGACGGTTAGATTTCCATCAAAAAGACCATGGACTAATATGGATAAAATACTCGCTAAAGCTCCTATGATTAAAGCTCTGTTAAACCCTGAGCTTGTTTTCAGGACTGCAAAGCCTCTTGCAAAGATGCTTATTATTAAGAATAGATATGCTGCTAGGCCAATAAATCCCATTCCAGATGCAATTTCAAGATAGTCATTATGGGCGTAATTCCTGAACATTGACATGTCCGGGGGTCTATGTTTAGGAAATGTATAGATGAAAGTGCCAGGGCCTGTACCGAGATAAGGATGATCTAAGATAAGAGGAATAGTATTTTTGTATACGTATAGTCTGCCCTTCGTATGTGAGATAGCAAATTCTACCATATGGGCATAACGTTCTGAAAAGGTATTTTCAGGAAGTTTTGGAGTTTTGCTTAGCATAGATAGCGCTCCTAAAAGACCAAAAGAGATAAGGACAATGGTAGCTATTGCAGCGGCCAGCTTTTTTCTATTGCTGAGATGAATTTTGACAGTCACCAGAAAGATAATCCCTGCGCCAAATCCTATAGCTCCAAATGAGTAGGAAAGGGCGAGATTAATAGTTAAAAGAATACTTAACATGATTAAGCAGATGGTAAGCTTGCTGCGAGGTAAGAATAAAAACAAGGCTATAGGTATGGGAGTGACCATAACAAGATAACCTGAATAGTGGTTTGAGTTATAATATGTAGATGAGATTCTCGTTAGAAGATAGTGAGGCAACAGAACTAATATGCGAGAATATTGCAAAAGCCCGTAGATTCCCAGAATGAGACTGGTTAAGAAGATAGCTGTGATGAGTCTTTTGATTTGGGCTTTGCTCTTTAGATTCTTTACAATGAGAAAGTAGATAGCTGCATAGACAAAAAGATTTGTCAAGAGGCTCAGGCTGAACCACTTATAAGAAGATATTATGGTGGAGATTACAGCTACAGATAAAAAGATTAATATGGGAATGAGTAAGGGCGTTCCAAGATGGTGAGTGGTGAATGGTATTTTGTGAATCGTGAATCGTGAATCGTGAATGGTACTAAATAGCTTGAGGAGCCAGGCGAGTAAGGCGACAAGTACGGTTATTCTCATGATGAAGATGGACCAGGGTTGGGTGGTGCCCAGGGCTAAGGGAGTGAATATGACTAAGGATATTACACAAGATTCGATGATAATGTTCAGAGTTCGATGTTCAAGACTCAATGTTAACCCTCTTTTTTTGTTCAATGCTCTACGCTCAAAGCTAAAGCCTGTCTGTCGTTCTATCGAGAACCGCTAGGACAAATATATCATTTCAGTTTATGGGTCATAAGATAAATATATACTATTGGCAGGGGATGTCAAAAATACGAATGGAAACATGGAAAAAGGATAAATATCGCTTATGGTAATCAAGGCCTCAGGCTTTATATGCTTTACGAATTTATTGTTTCAGGTATAATTGAAGGTAATCTATTTTCTGAAGAACCAAAATGCAAGGGATTGGGGATGAATAGGCTGACTGGAGCGGGAGTAGGGTTGGTTGGGTTTGGAGCTGTCTTAGCTCCATTTTCCTATTTTGTGTTGGTTAGTGTTCCTTTGACTACTCTGGGGCTTGCCTTTGCTATTTTAGGATTGGTGATGCTTATCTTGCCTGAATATCTGGTTCCTCATGAGGTAGTCAGGGGAATGATATCTGGCTCAGTGGCTAATATCGAGGCTGTGCTGGAGGAGTTTGGAGCAACTCGTAAGGCTATCTATCTACCACCCAGAGAAGGAAAAGTCTATGCCTATATTCCTCTATCGGGGAATCCTTCTTATCCTGAGTTCAGTGAAATAGTCAACGCACCAAAAAGAATAATTTCCAATGTAGATGGACATCCTGGCCTTT
>CAZHOY010000026.1:0-11933 GCA_964534695.1 uncultured Actinomycetota bacterium
TTCTTGCAGTATGTTCCTGTACTATCCTTCCATTATTTGCAGGTATTAGAAAAAAGGGAGCAGGACTTGGTCCTGCAATTGCATTTCTATATTCCGGACCGGCCATAAATATACTTGCCATAGTTTACACTGCAAGGCTTCTTGGCTATGAGCTGGGCATAGCCAGAGCCATAGGGGCCATTTCTTTTTCAATTGTTATAGGACTTATAATGTCTTTAATCTGGATAAAAGAAGAAAGGGAAAAATTAAAGAGAGACCAGGATTTATTTAAAGCTTACCAGCAAAGTGAATACAATAAACCTAAATATATAAGTGCACTATTTTTCCTATCACTTCTTGCCATATTGGTTTTTGGTGCGGCCAGGATGTGGATATATGCAGGCATAGCCTCTGCTATTCTTATAGCAATTGTAGCAGTAGGTTATAAAAAAGCCGAACTAAAAGACTGGATGAAAGAAACCGGAAAACTTGCCTGGCAGATATTTCCAATTCTTTTGGCAGGAGTTTTTATAACGGGAATTATTAAATATTTCCTGCCGCAGAGTGTGGTAGAGACCTGGGTTGGCGGGAATAGCATCAGGTCAAACTTTCTGGCCTCGATATTTGGTGCCCTTATGTACTTTTCTACTTTGACCGAGGTACCCATAATTAAAGCGCTGATGGAGCTTGGTATGGGGAAAGGGCCCGCCCTGACTCTGCTGCTGGCCGGACCGTCATTGTCTCTTCCCAACATGATTGTAATTGGAAGAATTATGGGAGTTAAGAAAACCCTGACTTATGCAGCGCTGGTTACAGTCATGGCCACCTTTACGGGAATGGCCTTTGGTCACTTTTTTGTCTGAGATGGTAATGAGTTTAAAAAGGAGATCGGAAGATGAAAATTCAAATTTTAGGCACGGGATGTTCTAAATGTAAGCAAACTGAAGCTAATGCCATAAAGGCAGTGGACAGCCTGGGAATGGATGCTGATATTGAAAAAATCACTGATATAAATCAAATAATTGATTTCGGAGTAACAGCAACTCCGGCGCTGGCAGTGGATGGAGAGGTTGGATTTTCAGGTAAAATACCTTCTGTTGAAGAGATAGAGGAAATATTAAAAACATCATAACCCTATCTTTAAGAAGAGCCGGTCTTTCTGGCGCGGAAACTCAGGTAAAGCAGGAAGATAATTAGGAACACGCTTGCCACAGCGCTGGGAAGTGACGCTCTGCCTCCGAACAGGGTCAGGGAAGCAGCAGCAGCAAAGCCACCGTTTTTTATGGTTCCCAGGAGTACTACACAGCTGGAGAGACTGCGGTTAATTTTTAATTTTTTGGTTATAAATTCATATAGCAAGCCAAGGCCAAAAATGGTTACGGCGCAGATCAGGGATATTTTACCCAGTGTTTTGGGGTCGTTAAAGAAAACACTCCGGTTGAGCCCTATGATGGTAAAGATAATCACAAACAGGCCCCAGTTTACAATAGGTCCCCTGAATTTAAGTATATATTTATCAATTTTCGTTTTTATAAATATCTGGGATATTATAAGAGGGACTATTATCAGTTCGGTAAATACAATAATCAAATTCAAGGGCTGGATAAAGCTCCGGCCCACAAAAATTAATCCGGCTAGTGGTAATATTATAAGTGCTGCTGCGTATGACCCGACTACTCCCATAAGGGAAAATTTTATATCTCCTCCCAGTATGTCTGTAAATGGAGGGATTGCCACTCCCGGAGGGGCAAAGGCTATAATAACAAATCCAATCCATATCTCTTTTTGAGGGATGATAAACCAGGCCATAGTAAGCATGACCGCCGCAAAAACAAAATAATTTAAAAGTATGGCCAGAAGTACAGGTTTCAGCAGGCTCTTAAGCGGCAGAAACGACTTCAAGGAAATCTGGGTCATTGATATGGTCATAACTATGGCCAGAGCAGGCAGGGTCAGATGCTTTGCCCAGCCGACCAGATTTCCAATGGACAGACCAAGGACGAAGGCTAAAATAAAAATAAAATTTCTATTTTTTAGAATTTTTATTATGAGCACTTAAGATTAAAGCTGCTGCCTGTGTTTTAATATTGCACCGGGTAAATTCTTCAGTGATTGGCCTAACGGGAACCAGCTTTTTTCAATCTCCACCAGCCTATTATAAACAGTATACCCGATAAAAGAAAAGGGGAACCTGAAAAAAGCAGGGCAAAGATTTTATGATGGCCGGCATCGATATATGAAAAGGTGCAGAGCGATACTGCGGCAGCAATAATTATTATGGCTCCTATTTTTTCCTTCCGCCAGGCAATGATAACTCCTGCCGCATTAATGGTTATCAGTCCGCCGAGAATCATTCCATCTATGGGTATTGGTGTACCGAGTTCCTGTATAAAACCGCCAATGAGGGCGAATAACCAGAAGGCTCCTGAGATTGTACCTAAAATACGGGCGGCCCATATGATTATGGCAGTTGGCCTGTTTTTAAATTTATAGACTCTATCCATGAATTTTATATTTAAAATTAAATAATTTTGGAATTGCCTGTTGTAAAAAATTAAGATAAAAGTGTTTTTTATTTTAAATTTTAGGTTGTACTCACCGATATCATTATATTTCTTTTTTCGGAACTTAACAAATTCATATAATTAGAGCCGGATTTGCTTAAAAAAAGTGTAGAATTTTTAAAAAAATTGAAAAATTTATTATAAATGTTATATTTTTTAAAAAATGTTATAATTACAGCGAAAATTTCTAAAAATAATGGTTTTTTGTCCATTTTTATAAATATATGCAGTTATTTATTAATTTTAAGGAGTGATAATAGTGAGAGAAATAGGTTTACTGACCGAATTTTCACAAAAAGCGGGAACAGAAATCGACCCTAAAAATATAAAGATTGACGATACGACTTTACGTGACGGAGAGCAGACTGCAGGGGTCGTATTTGCAAATGATGAGAAAATATATATAGCTAAAATGCTGGATAAGGTGGGAGTACACCAGATAGAAGCAGGAATACCTACTATGGGGGGAGACGAAAAAGAAGCAATAAAAAAGATTGCCTCACTGGGGCTTAATTGCAGTGTGCTGGGCTGGAACAGGGCGGTTAAATCTGATATTGATGCCTCGATCGAATGCGGAGTCGATGCCGTGGCTATTTCCATATCTTCTTCCGATATACATATTGAACACAAGCTTATGAAGAGCAGGGAATGGGTGCTGGAAAGTGTTAAGACCAGTGTGGATTATGCCAAGGGATTTAATCTGTATGTATCGGTAAATGCTGAAGATGCTTCAAGGTCCGATATGGAATTTCTTCTGCAATTTGCTAGAACGGCAAGAGACGTGGGTGCAGACAGGCTGAGATATTGCGACACCCTGGGCATACTTGATCCGTTTGAGACTTTTATAAGGGTTAAAAATATTATAGATATAATCGGCATAGATATCGAAATGCATACCCATAACGATTTTGGGATGGCTATTGCCAACGCCATAGCAGGGATTAAGGCAGGAGCAACTTATGTAAACACTACCATTAACGGATTGGGTGAGAGAGCGGGAAATGCCGCGTTTGAAGAATTGGTTATGGCCCTGAAATATATCGAAGGAGTGGACCTGGGGTATAATACCGCTCTTTTCAGGTCACTGTCCGAGTATGTAGCCAAAGCTTCAAACAGGATCATTCCTACCTGGAAACCAATAGTAGGGGGAAAATTATTTGTTTATGAAAGTGAAAGTAAGTTTTCAGGGGTGCTGTCGGATACAAAAACGTATGGGTTGTTTAATGAGCAGGATGTGGGCCTGGATAAAAAAGTAATACTTGGCAAATATTCAGGAGTAAACGCCATAATCTACAAGCTTAATACGCTGGGCTTTAAGATAAGCAGAAATGAGGCCGAAGAGTTTGCCGAAATAATAAGGGATAAAACCGTGTCCCTTAAAAGAGCTCTTTTTGACAGTGAGATTATCGATACCTATAAATCTTATAAGAGCCGGTCAGCCAGGAGTAAATCAGGTAAAAAGGGGGCAAAAAGTGACAGTGGCAAAAAGTAAAAGATATGTAAATATTATAGACACGACTCTCAGGAGCGGCGAACAGACAGCGGGTGTAGTTTTTTCAAAACATGAAAAAATTAGAATAGCCAAGATGCTGGATGAGATAGGTATTCCCGAGATTGAGGTGGGGACCCCTGCATTGGGGACAATTGAGAAGGAAATTATTAAGGAAATCACAGATGACAAATTGAACTGCAAGATTTTTGCTTATTGCGAGGCCGAACCGGAAAATATAGTATATGCGGCCCAGTGCGGGGTTAAAAATGTGGTTATAAATATTTCCGCTTCTGATATACATCTCAAGGAAAAATATAAGAAAAACAGGACATGGGTTATAAATAAATTAAGGGAAGCTATAAGAGCTGCCAGACAGAACGGCCTTAATTTCATTGTAAGTGCGGAAGACGCCACCCGTGCCGATCTCGAGTTTCTGCTAAAGCTGATTTCCATTGCCAGAAAAAAAGGTGCATACAGGTTCAGGATTTGTGACACGGTAAGTAAATTTGACCCGTTCAGAACCTTTTTATATATAAATACCATATCGAGCGCCATAGATTTTCCCCTGGAAGTTTATAACCATAATGATTTCGGGATGGCCACCGCCAACGGAATAGCAGCCATAAGAGGCGGTGCCTCCAGTCTGGTGGTCAGCGTAGGCGGTCTGGGAGAAGGGACAGGAAATGCAGCCATGGAAGAAATTGTAATGGCGCTGAGGTACCTGGAAAATATAGAACTGGGAATAAAAACATCGAAATTCAGGGAAATTGCCGAATATGTAGCCAGGGCCTCGTCCAGGGCCATACCAGTGTGGAAAGCAATTGTAGGAACCAATGTGTTTGCTCATGAATCGGGTATACATGCGGACGGGGTCATTAAAAATCCGAAGAATTATGAAGTGTTCAATCCCAGTGAGGTAGGACTGACCAGGCAGCTGGTTGTAGGCAAGCATTCGGGTTCGCATACCATCCTGCATAAATTCAAAGAGTTTGATATAGAGCTTACTGACAAGCAGGCTAACGATATACTTGGCCTGGCCAGGAGTATGTCAATAGATCTTAAGAGGCATCTTTTTGATAAAGAGCTTATGTATATCTATAATGAATATATTAAAAAGAAGAAAAAATAGGAATGAGAATTTTTTTGGGAAAGACAATTTCTGAGAAGATTATAAGCAAACATGCAGGCAGGGAACTGGAAGCCGGAGATTTTGCAGTTGTGGATGTGGATGTGATTATGTCCCAGGACGGAACCGGCCCTCTTGCAGTGAGTCAGGTAAAAAAGATGGGTTTTAGCGGGGTAAAAAAACCCGAAAAATCGATTTTTTTCATCGACCATTCTGCACCCAGTCCCAGGAAGGAGCTCTCAAACTCCCATATGGTTCTAAGGGATTTTGCATCCCAGGCAGGAGCGGTGATAAGCGATGTTGGTGAGGGCGTCTGCCATCAGATTCTGGCGGAATCATATACCTGCCCTGGAGATATAGTAATAGGAGCGGATTCTCACACCTGCACCTCGGGTGCGCTGGGAGCCTTTGCTACCGGGATGGGTTCTACAGATATCGCGGTGGGTTATGCGCTGGCCAAAACCTGGCTCATGGTCCCCCATACCATTAAAATTAATTTCAACAGAAAGATTAATAAAGGAGTGTTTGCCAAGGATTTAATCATTTATTTAATCGAAAAAATTACTTCTGACGGAGCAACCTACAGGGCTCTGGAATTCGGGGGTGAAGTCGGACCCAGGCTGGGCATGGACGACAGATTCACTATTTCAAATATGGCAGTAGAGGCAGGGGCAAAAACAGGCATTTTTCCTTCTGATGAGATTACAAAGAAGTATCTGGAAAATCAGGGAAGGCTTGATTGTTTCAGGGAAATAACTGCGGACAGGGGGGCAAAATATGAAAAGGTTATAGATATCGACTGTTCAGTTATTGAACCCATGGTTTCGCAGCCCCATACCGTGGACAACGCTCTGCCCGCAAGCAGTCTGGAAAAAATTATGGTAAACCAGGTATTTATAGGGACATGTACCAATGGCCGGTTCAGCGATTTAAAGATTGCGGCGGATATACTTAAAGACAGGAAAGTAGCCGGTGGAGTCAGGCTCATTGTGGTACCATCTTCCAAAGACACATACCTGGAGGCTCTGGAGAAGGGAGTCTTAAAAACACTGGTGGACAGCGGGGCGGTGGTACAATCGCCTGGCTGTGGTCCCTGTGTTGGCGTACACCAGGGCGTGCTTGGTGACGGAGAAGTGTGCCTTTCAACCCAGAACAGGAATTTTAAGGGAAGAATGGGAAATCCTGACTCGTTTATTTATCTTTCATCTCCCGCTACTGCTGCATGGAGTGCGGTTAAAGGTTATATTGCAGATCCAAGGGAGGTTCTGGGATAATGTCCGACAGGAAGAAAAACTCCGAAATTCTAATTGGAAAAAGTTTTAAATTTGGCGACGACATTTCAACTGATTTAATTGCTCCGGGGAGGTTGTTTCACCTCCGTTCCGATTTGCCCCGGTTGGCAGAACATGTGCTGGAAGACGCTGATCCTGATTTTGCAAAGAAGGTAAAGCAGGGTGATTTTGTTGTGGGCGGCATGAATTTCGGGCTTGGCTCAAGCAGGGAGCATGCACCGGCAGTGATGAAAATTGCCGGTGTGGGAGCGGTTCTGGCTAAATCCTTTGCCAGAATATTTTTTCGAAACAGCATTAATGTAGGGCTGCCTGCACTGGTCTGCGATACCGATAAAATTGAAAACGGAGATATATTGGAGATAGACTTAAAAAAGGGGATAATCAGCAATAAGACTGGTAATCTGGAAATAAAGTTCAATCCTTTACCCGGGGTAATGATAAAGATATTAAACGATGGGGGCCTGGCCGGCCATATTGTTAAAAACAAAGGTTTTAATCTATGAAACACGTTATAACTTTAATACCGGGCGATGGCATAGGGCCGGAAATAACCGAAACTATGGTTAAAGTGGTGGAGGCTACAGGAATTGATATCGAATGGGACGTGGTAAATGCAGGAGCCGAGGTTTACCGGAAAGAAGGAACAGTACTGCCCCAGAAAGTTATTGATTCACTTAAGAAAAATAAAGTAGGCATAAAAGGCCCCATTACCACTCCGGTAGGGACCGGATTTAGAAGCGTGAATGTGGCCATGCGGAAGTTGTTCAATCTGTATGCATGCGTAAGACCCTGTAAAAGCTACCAGGGAGTTAAAAGCATATATGACAATATAGACCTGGTAGTAATAAGAGAGAATACCGAGGACCTTTATGCTGGTATAGAATTCAAAAAAGGGAACAGTGAAACAAAAGAACTTATCAATTTCATTAAAGAAAAAAAAGACATCAGCATCAGAAGTGACAGTGGAATAAGCATCAAACCGATTTCTGTCTCAGGTTCGGAGAATATAATCAGATTCGCATTTGAATATGCCAGAAAAAATAACCGGAAGAAAGTCACCGGGGTGCATAAGGCAAATATAATGAAATACTCCGACGGCCTTTTCCTGGAAGTGTTCAATAAAGTTGCATCAGAATATGATGATATAGAATCGGAAGACAGGATTGTGGATAATATGTGCATGCAGCTGGTTCAGAAACCGCAGCTTTATGATGTACTGGTTTTGCCCAATTTATACGGGGATATAATTTCTGACCTTGCCGCTGGACTGGTCGGAGGACTGGGTGTGGCACCGGGGGGAAATATCGGAAAGGATATTGCATTATTCGAGCCAACGCACGGTAGTGCCCCCAAATACAAAGGCTTAGATAAAGTGAATCCGACTGCAATGATGCTTTCGGCAGTTTTAATGCTCAAATATGTAGGGGAACAAAAATGTGCCGGTATATTGGAATATGCCATTGCTGAAAATATCAGAGAAGGCAAATACGTAACTTATGATTTAAAGACCCACAGGGATGACCCCACAGCTGTAGGCACCAGTGAGTTTGCAGATGCTGTTGTAAAGAAAATAAAAAGAGCTGGAAATTAAAATTAACTTTAATTTTTATCTACCTTATAAACATACTTTTTAATATAAGCGAATAGAGTTATTCTTATGGTGAGATTACAGGAATTTTACTGGTTGGAATATGCACCATCTTCGGTCATTATCCCGTTGGCAAAGACAATATCGTCACTTCCGCCATCAACTCCATTTATACCATAGCTTTCCATAACATAACTGGCACCGCTGGCCGAAGAGTACTGGTAAGCATTTTCCCAGTTATCATTTTCAGGGATATCATCCATAAATCCGCTGGTTTCCAGTGCGTCGGGAAAATCACCTTCGGTTGGATAGACATTGTTGTCTGTAAGATATACCTCAAGAGCTTTGGCGATATTGTTCATTTCAGTTTCGGTGGCTGTTTCTTTGGCTCTGTCATTTATAAACAAATAGCTGGGAATGGCAATTGCGGCGAGTACCACCAGAATAAGTATGACTATCAGCAACTCGATTAAAGTAAAACCCTTTTCTTTTTTAAATGCACCAAAGTTACAAATATTCATGGAAGGTGAGAAACTGTTCACTTATGTTTATGTTTATTTCATATATTATACTCAAAAATGAATAATTTAAAAATTTATTAAACAGGTATTGTAATATCGTTATGCATTATGTCGATTTTATCCTCTTTGGTATATAATAATAACGGATATGGATTTGTATCAAACTCTGAAAACAATTTTTAAAAAATTCCAGAAATTGCATCACCTTTTTTAAATTTAAAATGGATTATAAAGAGAGTATTAATTTAAAAATTCTAAAAGCAATTTTCGGTATAGCAAGTTCCATAGGATCTGAACTTGAGCTGGAAAAAGTCTGCGATTTGATTGTAGAGAAAGTTTTCAAGGTAATAAATTGTAACGGATGTGCCATAATTTTAATAGATGAAAAGGGAGTAAGACTGCAGAGTGAAATCGGCTTTGGCAAAAATATCAGGAGTGTGGAATTCAGTAAGGAAATGCCGCTGATAAAGTATATACTGTCCACAAAAAATAAACTTTTTATCGGTAATATTGAAAATTCTTACTTTAAGTACAGTATCCCGAAAGGGGAACAGACAACTTCAATGATATGTATCCCCATTATAGTAAAAGAGGAAGTAAAAGGGATTATTTATATTGATTCAAGAAAAACCAATGCTTTTTCCAGCAAGCATGAATATTTTTTAAACATTCTGGCCCACGAAATTTCAATTGCAATAGAGAGAGCATTAAATTATGAAAAGATAAAAATGCTGACCATAGTGGATGAATTGACCGGCGTTTATAACAGAAGAAAATTTGATACGGATTTAAGGTATTCCATGAATGAAGCCATAAGATATGTAAAGAGCCTGTCCCTGCTTATGATAGATATTGACCATTTTAAAAGATACAATGATTATCACGGTCATCAGATGGGAGACACAATCCTCAGGCAAATAGGAGAAGTATTCATTGAGAGTAAAAGGACAACTGACAGAATATACCGCTATGGAGGAGAAGAATTCTCTGTGATCTGCAGTGAAACCAGTAAAGAAAGCGCCAGAATTTTTGCTGAAAGGCTGCGTGAAGCTGTAAGCCAGAAGAAATTTGAGGGTGAGGGAAAAATAAAACCTTCCGGCAATCTTACCATAAGTATTGGTGTTTCAAGTTTTCCTTTCGATGCAACAAAACTTGAACAGCTCATAAAATATGCCGATGATGCCTTATATAAGGCAAAAGCTAAGGGCAGAAATAGAGTAGTGGCATAATCTACGGCAATATATAAAGCAGATCATTTTCCTGGATTTGACAAAGATTATATTTGTGTCTATAGTTAGGTTTATCTAACATTTTTAGTTTATTTCAGGATGAAGATAGAATGAAGAAATTATCTCAGAGTATGGAAGATTACCTTGAGGCAATATATTTAATAAGTGTTGATAACAAGGTGACCAGGGTAAAGGAGATTGCAGAATTCTTAAAAGTAAGGACACCATCTGTGGTTGATGCAGTTAGAAAGCTAATCAAAAAAGGACTGGTAATACATGAAAAGTATGGCTATCTGGAATTAACAGATAAGGGAAATAAACTGGCAAAAGAAGTATACGGTAAACATAAAAAGCTGTACAAGTTTTTTAGTGATATCCTCGGGGTGAGTAATAATACCTCAAAAAAAGATGCCTGCAATATTGAACATTACATCAGTACAGAGGCATTGGACAGGATTATGAAACTTACCAAATTCATAGATACCTGTCCTGAAGGTTATCCCAGATGGCTAAAGAACTTTAACTATTATGCAAAATACGGCAGGCACCCTGCCGGTTGTACCGGAAATAATACCGCAAAATAAGTGATTCCGGTCCTTTCATTATATTTTCCCCCGGCTTTTAAAATAAACTTGACAAATCTATATAAACCTATTAAAGTTAGACATGCCTAATATAAATAAATAAAAGGTAATTTTAAATGAGAAGATGGGGTTTCAGATATAGGGACAGGGCAAACTGGAAGGTTTCGCTGCCAGGTGAAAAAATTTTAAGGCTCGTTGACGCGGTCCCGGGGAAGAAATATAAGATAGTAAGAATTAATGGTGGATATAGGCTGAATTCCCACCTCTGCGCAATGGGATTTATCCCTTATGAACCCTTTTATGTATCACGTGCGTCCGGAGGCGGACCTTTGTGTGTTGTGATTAAGGGTACAAAATTTGCAATTGGAAGAGGGATGGCCGGGAAAATTTTAGTCAGTGAGTTAGGAGAATGAGCAATAAAATAACCATTGCCATTGCAGGAAACCCCAATTCCGGTAAAACAACAATCTTTAACAACCTAACCGGTTTAAGGCAGCATGTAGGTAATTATCCTGGCGTTACGGTTGAAAAAAAGACAGGAGCAGTTGAATATAAAGGGTACAGGATAAATGTAGTTGACCTCCCTGGGACTTACAGTCTTACTGCTTACTCCATGGAAGAGATTGTAGCCAGAAATTTCATAATTGACCAGAAACCCGATGTAGTTGTGGATATCATTGATTCCTCCAACCTGGAGCGTAATCTTTACCTTGCAACACAGCTGATTGAACTTAATGCACCTCTGGTTTTGGTATTTAATATGGCTGACATAGCCAGGAAAAGCGGTAAGAAAATAAATATAAGTCTGCTATCCGAACTTCTGGGAGCGCCCATTGTAGAAACTGTAGGCTGCAAGGGACTGGGCAGCAAGGAGCTGCTAGAATCGGTGGTCACAGTAATAAATAGCAAAGAAAAGAAAAAAGTTGAAATAAAATATGGTGAAGAAATAGAAAATGAGATAAGCAGAATCAGTAAAATTTTTAAAAGGGAAAAAATTCCTTCCTTAAAGTTTGATACCAAATGGATTATAGTAAAGCTTCTGGAGCAGGATAATGAGATTATTGATGTTTTAAAAAAAGCTCTGGGTCTAAAATATCAGAAAATTGAAAAAGAAATCACAGGTTCCATAAATCACATAACCAGCATTTTAAGGAATACTCCTGAAGTGATAATTGCAGAGGCAAGATATGGATTTATTGGCGGTGCACTTATGGAGTCTTATGAAGAGGTTGACACCGGGAAGCTGGACGTAAGTGAAAGAGTTGACAGGATACTTACCAACAGGATACTGGGAATACCCATATTTGCTTTAATAATGTGGTTGATGTTTCAATTTGTATTTACAATCGGTAAGTATCCTATGAACTGGATTGATTTAGGTTTTGAGAAGTTAAGTGAAATTATAACCAATACTATACCAGAAGGGCTTCTCAGTTCACTTCTGGTAGACGGAGTAATAGGAGGTGTGGGGGGAGTAATTATTTTCACACCCAATATAATGCTGCTGTTTTTTACCATAGCTATTCTTGAAGATTCGGGATATATGGCAAGAGCGGCT
>CAZHOY010000027.1:0-11824 GCA_964534695.1 uncultured Actinomycetota bacterium
ATTCACTGCTCAATCCCGTATACTGGATATTTCATTCAATCGCAGCATATAAAGCCTTATTCCAGCTCCTTTTTAAACCTTTTTACTGGGAAAAAACAAAGCATGGAATAACCAAATTTAATTCTGCTGTTCTTAAGATGGAGTAACAGTATAAGATAATGCCTGCAGGAATTTTCTATCAGTGATATTAAAATCCATACATTACTTTATTTCCCTAACCATCTTATTTAATGATTTTAAAACTGAAATCTGCTTCCAGGCCAATATGATCGGATACCGTATAGCTTATAAGAGAGCAGCTATTCTGGTTACCAGTTCGTATATACCGGTTCACATTAGATAAGAATTGTCGAAAAAAGCAAGTGTCAAAGCTGTATAGTATATCAGGGCTTTCGGGCACCGGATGAATCGATTCCGGATTTATGGCCGGGTTACCGGAACCACCAAAGTAAAAAATATAGTCAATTCTTTGAGGTCCGCCTGTTTCAACAGCAATCCGATTGCCCAGATCATCATAGGAACTTTCACTACCGGTGTTCCAATCCTTGCCTATCCACGTGAAACCAGGGTCATCACTTTTTAAATCAAGCCATACATCTTTAAGGTATATTTTGCCTTCCAGATCAGCTTCGGTAAAATTTTTAAATTTCCGGCAAAACTCTTCATATTCCGGAGAAGGTGCGACAACTGAATCAAAATTGCCATTCTGTCCGTATTCATCCGGAGGAGAAACTATTCCGGAAGCCTCCATCCAGCCTTCATTCACTTCTGCTGCAACATTAAAGTCTCCCATAATTAAAATAGGATGGTAATTTTTTTCTTCAGGCTCAATAACCATTTCAATAAAATCCAGCAGCTCTTCCAGGTTCTTAAGACGTGTCTCGCTGTAATCATGGGACTGCAGATGAGTGTTAAAAACGTGTATATAATCTTCTTCCGATTGGCCAATCTGAATTCTGGCGTATATCACACCTTTGTTGGCAAGCATATCGGTTCCGCTGCTTTCTGAAAAACTGAATGCGCTGCATCCGATTATAGGGTATCCGGATAATATCACCAGGCCGCCATCCTGTTTAACAGACAGTCTTCCACAGTCAGGGCCCATTACATAATAAGGGCTGCAGACCAGCCTTGCTTCCTTCCGGTTTGGTTTACAGTTAATTACTTCAACACCCCACCGGCTGTCCTGCTCTGATAGTTCTGCAACATCTATGGCACTGGTAAGAGGCAGCCACATTTCTTTATCTGGTTGCTGCAGTGAACCATACCAGTTATTGAAATAATCATTTTCCCATTCGGCAGATGTTCCGCTATTTATTTTGTTATAAATTTTATTGTGCCAGGCCGAAACAATTTGATTCTGGCTGTTTCCGGCAAATACTTCCTGGAGCCCTATGATTTCATATCCATCCAGTATTAAATCAATCACACCATAAGTGCGCTGGCGGTAAGCAGGTGCGACAAACGAAAACGGTATAAGCATCGTATTCTGGGTAAGAACTTTAACAGTTCCTTCCATACCGGAACTTACGGATTGATCTGTGTCAGAGCTATCTCCAAAAACTGCGTTTTCCGGTTTTTCCGGAATTGTTGAATTTATATCGGCTGCACATCCGGCGGCAGGAACAGTTATTACAGAAAAAATTATGACAGCTATTATAGCAGCAATATTTCCATATTTGGAAAATACCCTTTTTTTATGCACCTGTCTCGCTTTAGAATTTTGTTTAATATTATCGGGCTGCACGTCCGGATTTTCTATTACCATTTGCTATTCTAACCCAAGTTATTTTAGTATACAATACATACAACAGCCGGTCAGTGTATATTTTAAAATAAATACATATCCTACAGTTATTAAGAACAAGCGCCATTTTTATAAATATAAAAGTAACCGCTATAAATTATGAGAACAGGAACCATGAACCTTCCCCTTCACAGAGGGAGAGCGCCTCTCTGGTTATTTACCAGAATGAAAAATCTATCAAGAGAGATAATTTCATTAATTGTTTCGGAATACGGCCCGGCAGAGATGCTTTACAGGCTCTCGGATCCATTGTGGTTCCAGGCTTTTGGATGTGTGCTCGGATTTGACTGGCACTCCAGCGGAGTCACCACCACTGTCTGCGGTGCAGTAAAAGAATCCATAAAAGGTCTGGAAAAAGACCTGGGCTTCTTTGTGGCCGGAGGCAAAGGAGGAACTTCCAGAAAAACTCCTGCAGAAATTGAAGCCGCAGCCGGCCTTGTGGGCAGAGATTTTAAAAAGCTTGTCTACAGCAGTAAAATAGTGGCAAAGGTCGACAGCAATGCCCTGCAGGACGGATACCAGCTCTATCACCATTGCTTTATTTTCACCTGTGATGGAAATATGTGGTCGGTAATACAGCAGGGAATGAATGAGGGTAACAGAATGGCAAGGAGATATCACTGGCTATCAGAAGGCTTGAAAAATTTTACCTGTGAACCCCACAAGGCCATATGCTGTGATAAAAAAGATGAGGTAATAAATCTTGTAGCCAGGGAAAGCAGCAAGGCAAGAGAAGCAATTGCCGGACTATCCAGGGAAAAACCAAAAGATATCATAAAAGATTTAAGAAAGTTAAAAGATCTAAATGAAAACAGCCATACCCTTCCCGTAAGGCATCATATAACCCTGGGCGATATTAATCACAAGCAGCTGGAAAAAATCTTTACTTCCACTTATGAAAGAAAACCTGAAGATTTTGAGGAACTGCTTGCCATGAAGGGCGTGGGACCAAAGACAATAAGGGCCCTGACCTTGATTTCCGAGCTGGTATACGGGATAAAATACAGCATAAAAGATCCGGTAAGATTCAGCTTTGCCCACGGCGGTAAAGACGGCATACCCTATCCTGTAGATAGAGAGAATTACAACCGTTCCATCGAGATTTTACACAAAGCAGTCAGGGATAGTAAAATTGGCAGGACAGAGAAAATAAAGGCAATAAAGAGGCTGTCATATTTTTATGGATAAGGAACAAATAATAAAAATTTTAAAAGAGATAAGCGTTCTTATGGAGTTAAAGGACGAAAATCCTTTTAAAATCAGGGCTTATCAAAATTCAGCCCGTGCCCTTCAGGCATCGGATATCGACCTTAACCGGAATCTTACCGTAAAGGACCTCACAAACATAAAAGGGATAGGTTCACATATTGCGGAAAAGATAAAAATAATGCTTGACTCAGGAGAATTAAAATTTTACCGGGACCTTAAGAAATCAGTACCTCCGGGTCTGGTTGAAATGCTGGCAATTCCCACCATGGGGCCCAGGAAAATAAAATACCTGTTTGACAACCTGCACATAAGCAACACCGGCCAGCTGGAATATGCCTGTAAAGAGAACAGGCTCGTAGACCTGCCCAATTTCGGCAAGAAAACCCAGGAGAACATACTAAAGGGAATAGAAATTTTAAAGAAATATAAAGGCAAATACCTTTTTGCAAATATCATAGAAGAGGCCGAGGCCATCCATAATAAAATACAGAGCTTCAAGCATATCATAAGATCAAGCCTGGCAGGAAGCGTACGCAGGAAGAAAGAAATAGTAAAAGACATAGATATAGTGGCAAGTATGGACCATCCGGATAAAGTAATGGACTTTTTTACCACTCTTAATGAAGCAGAAGACGTAATAGCCAGAGGAGACACCAAATCAAGTATCAGATTAAAATCCGGAATTAATGTTGATATAAGAATTGTAGAAGATTTCCAATATCCCTATGCGCTCCATCACTTCACAGGAAGTAAAGAACACAACACAGCTATGAGAACCGCAGCAAAAAAAGATAACATAAAAATGAATGAATACGGCCTGTTTAAAAACGACAGCCTTATCAAATGCTCTGATGAAAGCGACATATTCAGCTTTTTTTCCATGGACTGGATACCGCCCGAACTAAGGGAGAATTTCGGAGAGATCGAAGCTGCAAAAAACAAAACACTTCCAAAACTTATTGATGAAAAAGACATAAAAGGAATATTCCATATTCACACTACCTACAGCGACGGCAATGCCAGCATAGAGCAGGTCTGTAATCATCTGCAAAAACTGGGCCTGAAGTATGCAGGAATAAGCGATCACAGCAAAACCGCTTCTTATGCCGGAGGATTAAAAAAGGATGATGTAAAGCGGTACCTGGAAGAGATAGACAGACTGAACCGGAAATTTTCCGGTTTTAAAATATTTAAGGGAATTGAATCAGATATTCTGCTTGACGGCAGCCTGGATTATGATGACCGGACCCTGGCCGGATTTGACTTTATTATTGCTGCCGTTCACTCCAGTTTTAATCTAAGCGAGGAGCAGATGACGGAAAGGATCATAAAAGCCATCGAAAATAGATTCACCACTATGATAGCTCACCCCACCGGAAGGCTGCTTCTGGCAAGGGATGCCTACAGTGTGGATATATTCAGGGTAGTAAATGCAGCTGCAGAAAATAATGTGGATATTGAACTAAATGCAAGCCCTTTTAGATTGGACCTCGACTGGAGGATGTGTAAATATGCCAGGGAAAAAGGAATAAAAATTTTTATAAACCCTGATGCACACAATTTAAAGGACCTGACCGATTATAAATTCGGGGTAAATATTGCAAGAAAAGGCTGGCTGGAAAAAAAGGATGTTCCCAATACCCTTTCTCTGGCAGAAATTGATAAATACTTGAAGGATAAAAAAGCAGTCCGGAAAATATGAAATATAAAAAAAACAGCAAAAAAAAGACCCGTACTTACAGGTCCCTATATGAGCCCGCAGTAAAAAATGTAGACAAAATACTTTATATCCTGGGCCAAGAATACCCGGACGTTACCGGAACCTCACTCCGGCATAAAAATGCCTTTCAACTGCTTATCGCCACCATCCTATCGGCACAGAGCACCGATAAGCTGGTGAACAAAGTCACACCACAGCTTTTTAATAAATACAGGACCCCCCGGGATTTTGCCGCCGCTGATATAATCCAGCTTCAGGAAGACATAAGATCAACGGGATTTTATAGAAATAAATCAAAAAACATTATTAATTGCTCAAATGATATAGTCACCAGGTTCGGCGGTTCTGTCCCCGATAATATCGGAGACCTAACCTCGCTGCACGGAGTGGGAAGAAAGACCGCCAATGTGGTTCTGTCCAATATATTCGGCAGCCAGGCCATAATCGTTGATACCCATGTGAATAGAATTTCAAACAGATTGGGATTGACCATAAATTCAGACCCGGTAAAAATTGAATTTGATCTTATGAAGATAATTCCCGGGGAAAGCTGGAGCATATATTCTCACAGGATAATAGCGCTGGGCCGGACTATCTGTATAGCAAGGAAACCAAAATGCCCTATCTGCAGGCTTCTCAAATACTGCAGATATGGGCAGGAGAATGCTTAGGTTATATTCCTCTGCCCAGGGTTGACTTTGCCAGTGAAGCGTGTTTTACGCCCTTTGCCACCTTAAGTTTTGCCTCCAGTTCAAAAACTTCGGCAATCCCGCCTTTTACTACCACTACTTCCAGACAGGTGTCATGATCCAGGTGAACATGCTGACTGGTGATTATAATATTTCCGTAATCATGCTGTATATTTACAAGATTATCCATCAGCTCTTTCTGGTGATGGTTATAAACAATGATAATTGCCCCCGCTACTTCCTCATTACCTTCTGTCCACTGCTTACCAACCAGCTCTTTCCTGATAAGATCCCTTAACGCTTCCGAGCGGTTCTGATAATCCCCTCTTCTAACATACTCATCAAACCTTTTAAGCAATTTTTTTTCTATAGATACCCCGAATCTTTTTAACTCATCCATTATCTATCTCCAGTCATGCAGTTTTAAAAACCATAATTCTTATACTTATTTATATAATAACACTTATCTATACAACAACGCATAAAGGCTCACGTTTTTCTTATGGTTAAATGCTTTTCCCCCTCCCGGTCCTAAAAGCCTGATTTTTTTAAATCCTGAATTTTTTGCCATTTTTAAAAATAAATCTGTCTTAAGAGTACATAGAGAGGAAGAGTTTACAAAGAAGTCTTCTATCTTGTTTTCATAAATTACGGAAATTGAAAAGTCCACCCTGGTCTTAATCTTTCCGTATTCAAAGTGCTTGATGAAAATATAAGTCCTGTCATTCTTTTGAAATACTTTAGGTTCATAAAATCTGTTTTCATCCATAACGCTGCGGTTGAAGTTTAAAAACTGTACCACAGCCAGCCCATTTGCTGACAGCTTTTTTTTGATTTTCTTTAAAGCCTGCTTCACTTTCTTCCTGCTTCCCAGAATAGGCAGCGTATTTCCCAGGCTGGTTACAAGGTCAAAGCATTTATACGGGATTTTTTCCAGTCCTTCGAATCCTTCCTTTATTAAAGTAACATTGGAAGATTTTGCTACATTTTTCCTGGCATAATCTATACTTTCACCCGAAGGGTCCATGGCAACAACTTTTTCTGCATATCCGGAAAAGAGCTGGGCATAATGTCCTGTGCCGCAGCCTATATCAAGAACGCTTTTTATATCACCATTCTTAAATACATCTGAAAAAAACTTTTTTTCTTTTTTCAGTTTCTCAGCCCAGTTCACCTGAAGGTCGTAAAATTCTGGACTGAAATCAAATTTTTTTATTTTCATTCAACACCACACTCTAAGTCTTTATCCTTTTTCCCTAGCATATTATAATACTATAACAAATAGGATTGGCCTATACAATAAACCCGCTTCTAAAAATAAAAATTCGAGGTTAATGATAGTCAAAAGACAGTAAAACATCTGGACTTAACTTCAAATTAAAGTATATTATATATAATGTATACGAATAGTTTACAGACAATTTTCTTTCAACCAATAGTATTAAATCTTAACTTAAAGTATCAGAAATGAAAATAGCGATTACGGCAGATGCTCACTTAAAAATAAAAGAAAACTCCCCTGAAAGATGGAACGCATTATCAAGCATTCTTGAAAAGATGCTTTCCGAGAATATCAAAATACTGATTATTGCAGGTGACCTTTTTAATGAGGAGAGCCAGAATTATTCCGATTTTGATGAGTTTTGCAAAAATACAAAATACACAGATAATCAAATTAAATTTTATATAATTGGCGGAAACCACGACCCGTCCATTAAACAGCGGTACTTTACTTCAGATAATATCAAGGTCTTTGATAAACCTGAAATAACTGAGCTGGGAGAGCCGCCCGCTGCTTTCTTATTCATACCTTACCTGCCGGCCAGATCCATGGGAGAAGTTATCGCAGAATACAAGGATAACCTACCCAAATCCTGGATACTTATCGGGCACGGCGATTATACAGCAAGCCTGGGCAATCCGAATCCCTATGAACCGGGCATTTATATGCCCCTTACCAGAAGTGATATCCAGTACTATAATCCTGCTAAAATCATACTGGGTCACATTCATAAAAAAATAAATCTGGGCAGCGTTTATTATCCCGGATCACCCTGCGGCCTGGATATAAATGAAACCGGAAAAAGAAGCTTTTTAGTTCTAAATACAAATACCCTGGAAATAGTAGAAAAAGTAATCGATACTGACCATATATTTTTCAGTGAAACATTGATCTCGCTGCCCCTTACAGATGAATTTGGATATATGAAAAGTAAGATACAGGAAATGATTAAAAATTGGAATTTAACCCCGAAAGAAGCATTAAAAGTGCGGCTTCGCCTAAAACTCAAAGGATACACATCTGATAGAAAAAAGCTTCTTGAAATAACTAAAAAAGCACTGGAAAAATATAATTTTTACAACAATCAGGAACCGGACCTGGCCGAATTGTCGATATTTGATGACCCAGAAAGAATAGCCATCGTGGAAAAAACCAGAGATGAAATTGAAAAACTTGAGTGGGATGATGAAATTACTTCCAGGGAAGACATTTTAGAAAAAGCTCTTCATATAATTTTAAAAAAATAATTATATTGGCAAAATAAATAACATGGAAATAAAGATTGACAAGATTTCAGTAAGAGATTTAGGCCCGATAAAGAATTTTTCAGCAGGCTTTGGCATATTTAATCTCATATACAGCGCAAACGAGAAGGGGAAGACTTTTCTTACTGAATTCATAATTCGTTCTTTATTTAAGAATATTAAACGCTGGAGTTATCTGAGAAAAGGAGGAAGAGGGAAAGTTACTATCAGCGGTCTGGAGAAACAGGCAACTGACTTTTCTCCCTCTTCTAAGGAAAAACTGGAAGACTACTGGGAAAGCAGCGGAAAAGGGCTGCCTGTATCAATGGCAAAACTGCTGGTGGTAAAAAGCGGAGAAGCCGGAATCGAGGATAAAGAGGGAATAAGTAAATTTTTTATAAAAGAAGTTTTATCCGGCATAAATATACTGGATAAAATTGACAGCGACGATAATATTTCAAGGACCGTAAAATCAACAAGAATAGACGGCGGCCAGATTATAATCCCAAACCAGGGTGAAGGAAAGCAGTATAGCGACACCGGTAATGAACTTAAGAGTACCAACGAACAATTTAAAGAAATAGAATCCGGATATACCCGGGGGATATTGAAAACCCACAGGATAGAAGAGAAAGTCTTAAATGATAAGCTGATGCATCTTGACAGGGCAAAAAGACACCGGGCCTATTTAATTTCAGACAGAATCAGAAAACTTGATGCAGAACTTGATAATATTCCCGAAGATGAATTAAACAAAGCAGAAAATGACCTGTCCCGTTACCGGGATAAAAAAGAATCATGCAGCGCACTTGAAGAAAAACGAAAAACTTCTGCTACAGAAAGTAAAGACTTCAAGTGGCTGGAAAGCGCTCTGCCCTACTATAAGGATCTGTCATTTAAAATTATAAATAAGCCGGGTAAATACCTGCTTTTTATATGCGGAATTTTAGCAGCTTTCGGTATAGCTGCTGCAGCTTTATTTTTTTTCTATCCGGAAATCTTTAATACTTCACAGATAATGTTTCTGGTAATTATGTTTTTTTGTTTCTTAAGTTCACTGGCATTTTCCATGGCATACATTAAAAAACTTTATAATTTTTCCAGGCAGGCAGGAAAAAATGAAGAACTGAATAAAATTAAAAAAGAATTTAAAAACAGGACCGGCATGGAACTGACCGATATTGCACTGTTTGAATCAATTTTAACCAGTCAAAAAGAATCCAGCAGCAAAGCAAGCATAATAGAAGAACAAATTGACAGCCAGAGAAATGATCTCAGGGAACTGCGCCTTTCTATCAACAGAAAAATAGCCGGCTTCATTCAAAAAGAGGCTGAAGAGAAAAGTTTGGATACGGTACTGAATGACCTCAAACAAAAAATCAGAGGCATAAAAGATCAAAAAGAAAAAGAGAAAGAGGAGCTGTATAAACTGGGAGTACCGGAAACGGATTACCTTTCAGAAGACATAAAAATTAAATACAGCCAGCAGGAATATGAAAAAATTCAATCAGAACTTGAGAGCGTCCGGGAAGAAGTCAACGCACAGGAAGATATAATTCAGAAACTAAAATACAGAATCTGCCAGAGGACAGGAGATGACCCCAGCATCGGCTGGGAGGAACTTATTGAAAATCTTCGCCAAAAAAGGCGCGGCACAGAAAATAAGCTGAGAGAAATTACTGCCGGTATTGCAGCAGGCTTCAGTGTCCACAAAGTCATTTCCGAATTGCGCCAGGAGGAAGATGTAAAAATAAAGGAAGGGCTGCGCTCAGAAGTAGTTTTAGATCCCTTAAAAGATATTACCCGAAAATACAGCGGGCTTACACTGGATAACGACAGGCTGATTATCTCAGGCAAGTATGATAATTTCGACTTAAAGGATTTAAGTACGGGAGCCGTAGAGCAGGTAATGCTGGCACTGAGGATTGGATTTACTTCAAGACTGCTGGGAAAAGATTCTCTCTTTCTAATTCTTGATGATGCCTTCCAACATTCAGACTGGCAGAAGCGAGAAATTCTTATAGATAAGCTGGCAGACATTTCCAGAAGAGGATGGCAGGTAATCTACTTGACTATGGACGACCATATAAAAAAGTTATTTGACCAGGCTGGTAAGAAATTTGAATCAGGTAAATATAACAGCATCTCGCTCTAACAGCAGGCATCTTCTTTTATGAAAATTCCGTCAATTAATTTTACCTGCAATAATTACCATTAATAAGCTCGGTACTGCCCTCTATGTTTATGCTGTCAGGTTAAAATCAAACACTATAAAAAGGGAAGCTTGTCCTTCTTTAAAAATGTCACTGCCTGGCTGGAAGCTACAATTTTATTCTGATTATTTTTTACAATGATGTTATAAGTAGCAGTCTTCTTGCCCCTGTTTACTTCTGTAGCTTCAGCCCTGAGTATGTCTCCGGCAAAGGAAGGCCTTATATAATTTATATTAATATCCAGCGCCACTGCAATCGTCCCATAAGAATTAGCAGCGGAACCAAGAGCTACATCCACCAGTGAAAAAATTGCTCCCCCATGAGTAATTAAGAAAAAATTATTATACTTCTCCAGCACCTTCATCTCAACAATGGAATGCCCCTCACCGAGTTCCACAATTTTAATATTAAAAAGATTTGCATAGGGCTCTTTTTCTACATTTTTTTTGATTTTTTCCAGTAAATTTTTATTCATAACCTATTACTCCTTATTTTTTTACGAGCTGTTTGCCTTTTTTCCTTTTTTTGGCAACATTGGAGAGTTCTATAAGCCTGTTATGGGGACAGGCTTCAATACATTTTCCGCACAGAGTACATTTCGAAAAGTCAAATTCCGGAACAGCTTTTTCCTCATTCCAGATTATAGCCCCGTTTTCACAAGCCTTGAAGCACTTCTTACAATGCAGACATCCTTCATCACACCTTTCCCTGCCCGGGATATTCTTGAGCGACTCGTAACTGCACTGGTACACTATATTGGCATCCGCAGGTACCAGATGAATTATATGTTTGGGACACTTCGATACGCACAAACCGCATCCGGTACATTTATCGGGGTCTATTACCGCCACTTTCCTTTCCCGGTCAATGGATATGGCATCATTAGGACATACTGCCACACAATCTCCAAATCCAAGACAGCCATAGGGACATATCTTATACCCGCCAAGCACTTTGGATGCAGCTTCGCATGTATTTATACCGGAATAATCGCCGATTACGCCTGAATTACCGTAACAGTGAATTACTGCCTTTTTATTTATTTTGGAAGGATCTACTTCTATATCCAGTATTTTTTGCAAATTTTTAAGCATCTCCGGTTCCTGCAGTACGGTAGCACAGGGACTTTTAAAAAATATATTTTTATCTTTTACCAGTTCCTGTGCATAGGCGAAACACCCCGGGAATCCGCAGGCTCCGCAGTTAATACCCGGAAGTTGAGCTGCAATCTCTTCAGCTTTTTTCAGCGATTCAGGCTCCCTGGGAAGAAACCTGTTCACTAAAAAAATTAGTATTCCGCATATAATTCCTATCGCACTTAAAATTGAAATAATTAATCCAGTATTCATAAATAACCTTAAACTATTAAAATATCTTTATTCTTATACCATTCCGCTAAATCCTATAAAAGCCAGTGCCAGAAGTGCTGCAGTTATGAAGGCTGCCGGAAGTCCCTTCATCGATTTTGGACAATCGGCAAGGTCGAGCTTCTCCCTGATGCCTGACATGATAATAAGCACTAGAGTAAAACCAATCCCTCCTCCCAGAGCACTTACCACACTTTCCAGGATTGAATAATTTTCTGCTGAATTTATAAGGGTTATGCCCAGCACCGCACAATTGGTGGTAATCAACGGCAGATAAATGCCCAGCGCCTTAT
>CAZHOY010000028.1:0-11607 GCA_964534695.1 uncultured Actinomycetota bacterium
ACCGAAATATATTGTTCAACAAGATCATTATTGTATGTCCAGTGATCAATCCAGTATCCTTCCTGGAACTCAGCTATGTCTTCTTTATCGCTGACGAATAGAATTTCACTTATAAAATCATCAAGCGTTCCTTTCAACAAAACAATTTCTTTTAGTTCTATATAGCCTAGAAGTCCACCCGGGGTAAATGTTCTTGTTAGAAATTCCTTTATAGTCTTATTATCACTTTTACGAATATATTTTAGGATAATTACCTCAGCAACTTTATTATCTCTAATTTTAAACCTAGACCCTTTTAATACAAGAGGATTAAATCCGTCCAACTGGATGATATTAAAGAAGATTTTTATATTGGTGTCATCAGTAAAAGGAAAAAACGATACATCACTGCGTCTGTTCTGACAAACATCCCTAAAATTTGAATTGCCCTGGGAGAAATTTGTCGCATCTACCTGAAAAGAGTTATATTCTCTCTCAAGGTCGCCATGTTTTCTTGAATAAACATAGAAAACATGTCTGCCTTTGCCTAATTTTACAGGATAGCCACCCCTAAGAAAATTATCCATGAACGTCTGCCCACAATACAGATCAAATTCTCTGGAACTACTTGAACAAAAGATAGGATTTTTTAAGCTTTCTATGAGTTTTTTATTCTCATCGATTTTATCTATAATATATTTTTCATTTAAACTACTGCTTACAAATCTAGTAAGTTTTTTATAACTATCACTATTACCTACTAGAGTATAGGTTGTATTGGACTTATTGCCTCCAAGAATGATTTTTTTATATCCAAAACCACACGGAGTTGTTCCAACATTTACCTGCTCTTCAGGGACACTAAAACCTTCTTTTAAAAAATTCTCCGGATACGCTAAATCCGTTGCATTACCAAAAACTATCCATGGTTCAATGATTATTTTTGAAAAATCAATCTTTCTACCTATATTAAACTCAAAATTAAGGAAAAAATTACCTCCCTCTACATAGAGTGTCTCAGGAGTATCATGGGGAAGAACTTCAATTTTATAAAAGGGTATAGTTTTGTAATTTTCTACACCCATCCACGCTTGTCTTAAATTGCTTTCGTTTTTCAGTTTATAGTTGGTAAGATAATAAGGAATTATTATTGCTAAACCATCTATAACTTCGAACTCAAGAGATTTTTCTGAAATATTCGTTATACAGACTCTCCTTATAAGACTGCTTAATGTTTCACCCGGCAGGGTACAATACATCACTTCAATTTTTATACCAAGAGTACTATTTATCTCCTCCAGCCTGAGATCGTATGAAGTAATATACATATTCTGAGATATATTATAAATCTTATTAAAATAAAAATTATTCTGAAAGGGTTCATAAAAAGTAGTCTTTTTACCCTCCCTTATTTTTAAAAAAGTTCTAAACCCATGAAGTGAAGTCTGCCGATACGCTTTATTAGCTGGTTCAAATTCCATGATTGAGTAATCCTTATTATTAACACCTATCGATGTCATACACTGTCCCCTGTTCACATAAAAAGCCCACATTGGCTTTCCGTATAGACCAGAGACCGCAGGTAAAAAACTTGAAAAAGTTGTTGCATCGTTATAATTCTCAATAACAAACTCCCCGTATTTACCCATGTAATAAATAGGATTTCCTTTTAAAGACACCTAATTTTCTCCTTAAGCCCTAAATAAACAAAATGCAGCTTATATTCCTAATCTTTTTAACCGGAATTATTAAATTCTTAATTCTTTTAACCTTTATTTCTTTAATCTTTATGTTAGCCTTTATAATAAAATAAGACCTGTTATCTTATTCTTTAACAGCTCCTGCGGCTACTCCGCTGATAATATATCTGGAGAAAAACATAAAAGATATTATTATAGGAACTATTGAAATTCCTATAGCAAGGTACTGAGAACCAAGATCTTGTTTGTATGTTCCCTTAACCAGAGCTATTAAGACCGGCAATGGAAATTTATCCTTGCTATTTAACAGAGTTAAAGGCGCGATATAGTTATTCCAATAAGCCACGAAATTTAAAATAGACATCATGGCAACACCTGGAATTATTATTGGAAATACTATCTTGTTAAATAGATAGAATTCACTGCTTCCGTCAATTCTTGCAGCTTCCAGTAAAGCATCATTTACATTTGCATCTATATACATTTTTAAGAAGAATACAGTACCTGCATTTGCTACTGACGGTAAAACTAATGCCCATAGAGTATCTATTAAATGTAATTTGCCGGCTATTTGATAATAACCTACCAATCCTAATTGGGAAGGAATCATCATAGTTGCTAAAACCAACCAGAACAATATTCTATTTCCTCTAAAGTGAAATTTTGAAAAAGCGTATGCAGTCAGTGCACCGAAATATCCCGCAAACAAAGTGGATGGAACAGCAATTAATATACTATTTAGGAAGCCTCTCCATATATTCATAGACTCCTGCATGGTAACATAGTTTTCTACTGTGCCCGTACCAGGTATTAAGCTTAATCCCAGATTTATTTGAGTGGTGGAACGAGTCCCATTAATGATCATTACATAGAAAGGAATATAACAAATAACAGCCAGCAATATTAAAAAAATAAAAAAGAAAACTGCACTCATTTTAAAATTTTTAAAAAACTTTCTGGATTTCTCTACTTTTTTAAGGTTGTCATTCATTTCTTAGAACCTCTGCTTTCAACTTCTCTCCTCCGCATGAATATAAAAATAAGTACGGAGAACACTATAATTATAAAAAATAAGCCATATGCAATAGCAGCAGCATAACCACGATTACTCCATCTAAATGCTGTGTTATATAGATACATTACCATGGTTAATAATATTTTTTGTGGTTCACCTGTACCCATTGTCACCCCTTCACCTATAACATAGGGAATATCAAAGTTTTGCATACCCCCAATCAAGGATGTTACCAGTACATAAATCATAATAGGCTTAAGTAAAGGCAGAGTTATTTTCCAAAAAGACTGCCATCCGCTTGCTCCGTCCACACGCGCCGCTTCATACAACTCACCCGGGATTGCTCTTATACCTGCCATAAAAATAATCATACTGTGACCAAACCACATCCACCATAATATCGTAGAAACAGTTGCACTTGACCATCCTGGACTGCCTAAAAAATAAATCTGTTCTTTTATAATTCCCAGTTTTAACAACATTTGGTTAACCGTACCATACTGCCGTCCCAGTAATATACTGAACAATACTCCCACCGACGCTGCTGTGACCAAATTTGGCAGATAATATACCGCCCTAAAAAAATTCCTGCCCCTTATTCTAACCTGTGTAAGCATAGCTGCTAACCCCAGACCAAAAATCAATTGAGGGATAAAATTACATATCCATATTCTCCAGGTATTGATTATTGCCTTTAAAAAAACTGGATCTTTAATAAGCCTGGCATAATTGGCCATTCCAATAAATTCAGCTTTTGATATTCCATCATACTGCTGGAAACTAAGATATAGCGTATATAAAACAGGGTATATTTGAAGACCGAGAAAAATTGTAAAAAAAGGTATTATAAACAAATACCCATAATTATCTTTTTTCAACCAAAATTTTCTCATCTCACTCCTATTTATGAAAAAACTATTAACTATATAGAATGCTGGAGGGTATCCACGTTAAAACCGCAACTTTATGTTAAATATATTGCGACTCTCTCTTAGTGAATACCCTCCCTTCAAATTAAGAAGTTAGTAAGCCTTTTTCATAACATTATATCTGTTAATCTACGCTAACTTCAGGGAAAGCAGTTTGTACATCTGTTTTAAACTGCGCTATAGCTTCATCTTTTGTAAGAGTACCTTCCACATATGCTGTAATAGCAGCAATTATCATATTCTGAATCTCCTGATCATACTTTGTTATCTTTGACGCATCAATTTTTTGTGCTTCCTGATAGAAGAAAGCATAATGATTCTGCCCGCCTAAAGATTCCCATGAGAACTCATCCTTGATTTCTTCTACAACTTTTAGATTTCCAACATAATCTCCATTTGTCTGAGCGTTCCATTTTGTGAAATCTTCATCTAATCCTATGAACTTAATAAATTCCCAAGCAATGTCTTTTACTTTACTTTCTTTATACATACCAAGCCATGTACCACCCCAGAAATAAGGAGCTGGACCGGAAGTTAATGCCCAGTCACCAGAAGTATATTCCACTCCCTCTTCCGGTTCATCAGGATTTATATTGGCATCAAGAACAAAGGGTAGACCCCAGGTTGGCAAAACATATGAGAATATATTGGTATTCATACCTGAAAACCACTCCGGTGACCATTGCGCTATTTTGTTATCAAGGCCTTCATCCCTTATTAATTTTGCCTGGTCAAAGTAATCAAGTATGGACTGGTCAATCATTAACTTACCATCTTTTACCCATGGATCGGTACGCGAATTAAATGGGAACCACTGCAAGTCCTGCCAGCCGGCCATTAAGAAGTTCTTTCCGCCACTTTCTTCTTTGATGGTTCTACCCATTTCAATGTAACCATCCATAGTAGACATCAGTGCAGCGATTTCATCCGGATCATCTGTTCCGAAATATTCCTTAGCCATACTTCTTCTGTAAAATACTCCACCTGGAGTTGCCTGCCAGCTTATACCTCTTATATTACCATCAGCATCTCTTGCCACATCAACAACATATGGAGTTATATCCGCAACTAAATCATCTGCATTAAACGGAGCAACAGATAGATTTTCCCAAACACCACTATCTACCCATTTCTTAACATAGGCTATTTCTCCACTGAATACATCTGGGGTACCTGTTCCCGCTCCCAGAGCTGTCTCCAGTTTGGCAGCAATTTCTTCATTAGGGATATTAGTCCAGTTTATTGTAATATTTGGATATTTCTCATTAAATTCTGGGATAAAACCCTCAAATTCAGTAGTGAAACTCCAAAATTCAACTGTACCCTCGAAGCTTGCAGGATCAACCTCTTCTTCTGCTACTTCTTCTTCGGCTGGAGCTGCTTCCTCTTCTTCAGCTGGAGCTGCTTCCTCTTCTTCAGCTGCTTCTTCCTTGCAACCTGCTAAAGAAAATACTGCAATCATTGATATTACTAGCAGCCATATGAATATTTTCTTCATTTCCACATCCTCCTTTTAATTGTTTACTAACTTTGCTAAAATTCCTCTTGAGATTTGTTTAGTATATAAGCCTAGAAAGCTAAATCATGTCTAAACAAATCTCACTTTTTAATTTGCAATAAACTACCCCCTTTCATAATATATATTTTTTCTAAACCATCATCTCCTTTTCTTATCTTGAAAAATCCATATCTTTTAAAAATTAAAATCATTACAATCCTTCGTACAAATAAACTACATATCTTCAAAGAGTCAGAAAGTTTGTTCAATTATACTTAAAAAATCACTCTCTGAATAAACTATGCTCTTATCTTTTTGCTAGATTCTCTTACAACCAGTTCGGTGGAAACGGTATTATACTTAGAAGAAGCAATATCTCTTTCAATAAAATTAATTAGATCCTTTATAGCAGTTGCTGCCATATCCAACATAGAGACTCTGATTGTTGTAAGAGAAGGTGAGATGTAGCTTGCAATTTTTATGTCATCATAGCCCACAATAGAAATATCATCAGGGATTTTAAGTCCCATTTCCTTTATAACCTTCATGGCACCAATAGCCATAGTATCATTTGATGCGAAAACACCTGTTATTTTATTTTTTCTTTTAAGGAGTTTTTTCGCCCCTTCATATCCGCTGTCTTCAGTAAAATCTCCTTCAACTATATATTCTTTTTTAATGGGAAGACCTGCTTCATTCATTGCTTTCTTGTAACCTTCAAGTCGTCTAAAGCCTGAAAATTTATTCATATCCCCGCAAATATGAGCTATCTCCTTATTTCCATACTCTATCAGATGTTTTGTAGCCATATATGCACCTTCTAAGTTCTTAGAATTGATTGTAATGTGTTTTCCCAATGTTTTGTCTTTGCATTTTTCCTGGTCTATAACCACCAGTTTATATCCAAATCTTATAAGTTTTAAAATTTCGTCTACATTATTCTCCGCTCCAATAAAGATTCCACCGGACACTGTTTTGTTATAAAGAATTTTCCTCACCTTTTCAAAATCTCTATTCTTATCGATCACCAGGACCAGTACGTTATATTCTAATTCATCGGCATAGTCTATTACTGCTGTTATAAAAGGAGAGAAGTAGTCACTTTCAATAACTCTGAGCTTTTTACTGTCATGTTTCACATCAGTAATGAAAATACCTATCATTTTATTTGATTTGCCTGCAAGGGTTCTTGCTGGAGCATGGGGCACATAACCATATTTTTCAATAACTTCAGTTACTTTTTTCTTTGTTTCATCTGATAAATATAGATAATTATTAACTACTTTAGACACAGTACTTCTAGAAACACCTGCTAGTTCCGCTATATCTTTACTCTTCATTATAGTCCCTTAGGTATTCCTTTTATATTAAGAATGCGGTTTCGAACACGCGTTCCTAACTTAACATTTCTTTCTCAACTTGTCAAGGCACTTTAATTACCTTGTCATCTACAAGTTAAAAGTGCACCGATTATTAATGATTTAAAAGTTAAAAGTGCAGTGAATTACCCCCGACTGAAGTCTGGGGCTTCTTATTCTATTCCCCCAGTTCGAGTTTAAGTTGCCCTGTATCTTCCCTGTATTGATATTCTACATAATCCATAATCGCTTTTCATTAAGTCCTACCGTAGATACACAATAGCCTCTTGACCATATTCCGCCTCTTCCATATATTGCTTTTTTCATAAAATCAAACTTCTCCTTGAGTATCTTTCCACTTTGTGACTTCATATATCTTACTGCACTGGCAACTTAAAACTCTCGGTGGTATTACTATCACCATATGAACATGGTCTGGTTGTACATTTACCTTTCTTACCTCGATATCTTCGTCAATGCCTTCCATGTTTTTAAAAAGTTTCTCCAGATATTCTTTGACACCTTTTATCAGTATTTTCCTTCGATATCGAGGCGTCCAGACTATATGGTATTGTGTGTTGTATACCGAATGGGTACTTTTTCTAAATCTCATTTGTACCCATTATACTATGTCTGGACAGCCTATCCATCACCAGACTGAAGTCTGGTGGTTTAACAGCAGACTAAATAACTATAATTAAACTATATTAATCTAATATTTTTTTAGGAAGTGGCCCTCTCTTTTAAACACATTGTATACTAAAAATAGTTGAGTTAGAATAACTAACGAGATTAAAAAAGAGAATATATCCCTTTCTATACTATTCTCTATACTACTCCTTGACAACCAAATCCAAAATCATTAAAATTTCTTTTTAGTCTAAACATAATGAAGTATTATTATTTAGAAAAATTAGAGCAAAATTAGCAAAGGAGAAGTAAAAAGTGGAAAATATAAAAAGAAAACTGCCAATATATTTAATTATCCTGACTCTTGTCCTGTCAATTATCCTTATGGTACCTGGTATGCTCTTTGCCCAGGAAGATGAGGAAGCAACCGAAGAAGAGGTCGTGGAACCCAAACCGGAAGAATTAAACTTTGAAACCACTCTTCCCAAAATACAGGCCAAAGAAGGAGAAACATTCTCCTTTGACTTTGGCGTAACCTATATGGGGGGAGACAAGCCATTCGGTGTAGATGAAGAAGCGACCGAAAAGCTATTTGATGTTACGGTTGATTACCCCAGCGGCTGGATTGCTGCAGTTGTAAGCGGATCCCAGGAAGTAAGCGCCATTAACCTGCAGATGGTAAGCAGAGAATCTTTAAAGCTGCTTGCAGTTCCGCTGGTAGACATGGAACCCGGTGAATATACCTTTACGGCCACCTTTAAATCTGCCATTGAAGGAGATCCTCTGGAAGGATCAATAGAATTTACTGCGGTAATAACTGCATCTTACGAAATCACACTTACCACCAAAACAGGAATGTTGAGTACGGAAATAACAGCCGGAAAGGATAATCACTATAAGCTGATTGTAACCAACAACAGTTCTACATCTGTAGAAAATATAACCTTAACCTCTACCGAGCCCGAAGGCTGGCAGGTTAAATTCGATAAGGAAAAAATCGAATCCATAGAAGCAGGAGAAAAGGAAGAAATCGATGCAATCATAAATCCTCCTGAAAAAACCATTGCCGGCGATTATATGCTGACCTTCAGGGCCGCCAGCGAAAACAGTACCGACAGTATTGAGCTTAGAACCACGGTAGAAACCCCTACTATCTGGGGAATTGTGGGAATAGGAATTATTGTAGTAGTTATAATCGGTATTGCCATAATCTTTACAAGATTGGGAAGAAGATAAATTATGGGTGACAATAATAATATTATAATTTCTAAAAACCTATCCAAAAAATACGGTAATAATTTGGTGATTGATAATTTTAGTCTCACCATTAAAAAAGGCGAGATATTCGGACTTTTAGGTCCCAACGGCGCCGGTAAATCCACTATCATCCTGATGACCCTGGGGCTTACAGAACCCACTTCGGGAAGTATCAGTGTGGCAGGATTTAACTCCACCAGAGAGCCCCTGAAGGTTAAAAGGATAACCGGATATCTTCCTGAAAAAATAGGTTTCTATGATGACCTGAGTGCAAAAAGTAACCTGACCTATACTTCAGAATTAAATAGCATTCCCTACAGGGAAATCGGTAAAAAGATTGATGAGGTTCTGGAAATAGTATCCCTGTCCAAGAATAAAAACCAGCTGGTTAAAACATTTTCAAAGGGAATGAAGCAAAGACTGGGAATTGCAGACGTGCTTATAAAAAATCCCCGGCTGGTTATTTTTGACGAGCCTACGGAGGGCCTGGATGTCAAGATTGCAAATCAGATCCTTCAGACCATAATGGACCTTAACCAGCAAAAGAAGATTACATTTCTTCTATCATCCCATCAGCTGAACCTGATGCAGAAAGTATGTCCCAGAGTGGGCATACTGTCCAGGGGAAAGCTGATTACCGAGGGAACCGTTGAGAGCCTGGGAAGAAACATGTTCGGCGGAGGAAAACACAGAATAGAGCTGGAACTTGAAAAAGTAACCGATAAGCTGATAAGAAAAATAAAGAAAATAGATAAAGTGGTAGATGTAATACGTACCAAAAACCAGCTGCAGGTAGTGTGTGACAAAGACGTAAGACAGGATATATCCAGAGTGGTTACCGGTGAGGGTGTGCTTATGACCAGGATAGATATTAAACAGGATGCACTGGAAGAAATTTATCTAAAATATTTTAAAGAGGAGTAAAATGAGAAGCATTTTAACCATATACAGGAAAGAACTTTCCGATCATTTTAGCAGCAACAGGTTCTTAATCCTTCTGGCACTAATATATATTGCCGGCCTGTCATCAACTTACGTGGCCCTTACCAATATCAGGGAAGCAGCAAGCGGAATAACCAGTAATGTATTCTTATATCTGTTTACCACCGGTGGGGATATACTTCCATCTTTTATTACCTTTATAAGCTTCTTTATTCCCATAATCGGTATTATCTTTGGTTTTGACGCCATTAACAGTGAAAAGCACAGCGGGAACTTAAGCAGGCTCCTGTCCCAGCCCATTTACAGGGACAACGTTATAAACGGTAAATTTTTAGCCGGCATTACTACTTTAGGTATAATTATAGCCAGCATTGTATTTATAATTTCAGGAATAGGTCTTTTTTCCATAGGAGTACCGCCAACCGCAGGCGAGATCTTAAGGATATTTTTCTTTATATTTATATGCATTTTTTACGGCGGGTTCTGGATGGGACTTTCCATACTGTTTTCAGTGGTTATGGAAAAAACCGCTGCTTCAATACTGACTGCCATTGCCATATGGATATTTTTTATGTTCTTCCTTCCCATAATAGCCAATGCCATTGCCAATGCCATGGTTCCCCTGGATAATGCTACTGTGGCTGAACAGATAAGAAATTTTAATATAGAACACATCATTTCCAGAATTTCACCAGCCACCCTGTTTACGGAGTCCATCACAGTGCTGCTGGTGCCTGTGGGAGGAAACCTGCTGTTCAGGCCCATAGTTGAATCAGATGTAAGTCAGATGATACTAAATCCTCTGTCTGTGGGGCAGAGCATGATTCAGGTGTGGCCCCAGCTGGTAGTTATCGTAGCGCTGGCAATCATATGCTTCGCCGCATCTTATATTATATTCATGAGGCAGGAGATAAGATCAACCTAATCCTGATGGGTGGTTACTTCTTCAATCAGGCTGGTGCCCACTGATATTTTATCCAGGCTGTGAATGGACGCGCCATGCTGTTTGATAATCTTTTCTAATTTCTCGTAATCTATAGAATCACCCTCACAGGTGATCTTAACGTTTTCCACTTTCTGATCCATCTCAATTAAGGATATGTCCACACCATCCACTCCTGTAAGGTCAGCAAGTTGTTTTGCAAGCTCTATCACGTTTGGTGCATGGGGCTTTAACACATCCAGAACCAGTCTTCTTATATTTGCCAATTTATTTACTCCTTTTAAAAATTTATTAATGTAAAAAAAATAACTTATATCAATTTTACATTTTACTTCTCCTCCTCAGGTTTTTCAGGCATTTCTGAAGGTCACCCGGAATCCTGTCTTCAAGCTCCACAATCCCCCCGGTTACAGGATGGGTAAATTTTAATTTGCCGGCATGTAAAAACTGCCTTTTAAGCCCCATCTCCTCTGCCAGACTCCTTGAACTCCTAGTGCCGTATAGGCCGTCCCCTATTATGGGATGGCCCACATAACTCAGGTGCACCCTTATCTGATGTGTCCTGCCTGTCCGGGGATAAATATCCAGCAGTGTGGAGTCTTTAAATCTTTCTCTTATTTCAAATCCGGTAACCGCATCCCTGCCCCTGTCAATGGATATACTCATTTTTTTTCTATCCAGCCTGGAACGGCCAATGGGAAGTATTATCTGACCTTCGCTTTCTGAAAAACCTCCCCATACCAGCGCGGTATAGGTTTTTTTAATCTTTCTTTTTTTAAACATTTCAGACAGCAGCCGGTGTGTATTATCATCTTTGGCTATTATCAGCAGTCCGGAGGTATCTTTATCCAGGCGGTGCACAATTCCGGCTCTTTCTTTACCGGATAGGCCGGAAAGCTTGCTATAATGATAAAGCAGTGCATTTACGATAGTATCCTTACTGCAGTTCGGTGTGGGGTGCGTCAGTATTCCCGGCTCCTTGGATATTACCAGCAGATACTCGTCCTCATAAACCACATTTAAATTTATCTTCTGGGGTTCTACTTCAATGCAGCTGTTAATCTCTGTAAAATTTTCTATTACAACCCTGTCGTTTTCCGCCAGTCTGTAGTGCTTGGTTATAACTTTTCCGTTCACCTGAACCTTACGCCTGCCAATTATATTTTGAATATGGCTCCTTGATGTATTTTCAATCTTCTCTGTTAAGAATTTATCTATTCTATACCCTGAACCTACAGCATTCACCGTAAAGCTTAAAGTGCCGTTTTCTTTCTTACTCAACTCCCTTTAGTCTTTTCCTTTTTTAAATATTCTTTCAATATCAATATTATAATAAGGAAAAATCCTATAAAAATA
>CAZHOY010000029.1:0-11596 GCA_964534695.1 uncultured Actinomycetota bacterium
TTAGACTAATTAAACAAGGAGTTAACACTGATATGACTAAATTTATTGAAGAAGGTAGTTATAACGAATTAAATCCTTCTATTGCATTTAAAGCAGCTTCTTGTGGCGACTACTATGCTAACTGGATTTTAGAATCTACGGCAGATGATTTAAGTGTGGTTATTTCTAATTTGATTACTCTACTAAACCCAGATAAAGTTATTATTAAAGGTGGAGTGTTAAAAGACAGAGGGGAGTTTATTAATAGGATCAAGATAAAAACAAAAGATAGAGTAAAAATGCCGCTAAATAGAATAGTAATTGAAAGAGGAAAGCTTGGAGATAATGCAGGAATACTTGGAGCAGCACTTTGGGGGGAGATAATGAGAGGAAATAAGGTGAAGAGCAGACAAAATGTTATCCAATAATTTCGGTAGTGGTTATTTTGGTTTTAAAAAATTAGCATTAAAAATAAGGAAGGAGGTAAAAGAAAAAGATATTTAGTTACCGTTAGTAAAGGAGGTGGTAGTGAGAAAGTAAAATGAGATTTGTATAGATAAAAGTTAAAGCTAGGTTCTCTTACCTAAAACAAATCTCAGAAGTAATTTTAGTAGAAGCTAAAAGATAAGTAAATATTAAAAAAAGGAGATAAGGAAAATGAAAAAATCACTATTACGGATAGCAGTATTGATATTAAGTATATCAATTGTCGTATCTTTTTCGTTATTAAGCTGTAAGGCAGAAGCAGCAGTTGAAGAAGCTCCAGCAGAGGAAGCAGCAGCAGTTGAAGAAGCTCCAGCAGAGGAAGCAGCGCCGGCCGAACCGGTCACTATAAACTTTACGAATTTCTCGGCAAATGAAAGTGCTGAAGCGGTTCTAGATCTAATGAAATCGCTTTTTGAAAAAGAACATCCAAACGTAACAGTAAATATAGAAACGGTTGGTTGGGATAACTATTTCACACAGTTACAAACCCGTGTGGCAGGGGGAGAGGCTCCCGACTGCTTTGAGCTTAATCTTGACAGTTTTGTCGCCTATGCCGGTCAGGATGCTTTGTTGCCGCTGAATGATCTGATGACCGCTTCTCCCATTGATTCCAACGTGATGCCTGCAGAAACCTTAGAGGTGTTTACGTTGGGTGGATCCCAGTATGTATTGCCGTACAGCTTTTCAACGGTGGTTCTTGTATACAATAAGGATCTGTTTGACCAAGCGCAAGTAGCTTATCCGACTGATGACTGGACATGGGCAGAGGAGGATGCTGCTGCATTAAAGATCAAACAAACACTGGGTGACGGCTATTTTGGTATCATCCAGCCTATACAGTTTTGGGAGTTCTTTAAGCTCGTCAAGCAAAATGGTGGCTCATTGTTCAATGATGACAATACTGCATTTACAGTAAATAGACCAGAAAATGTTGCGGCTCTTCAACATATGGTAGACAGACTACTAGTCACTAATATATCGCCTACAGCTGAACAATTTGGGTCCTTAGATGAATGGGGCCTTTGGAAGTTGGGTAAAACCGGTATGATTGTTACTGGTATATGGTCCTTCCCGACATTTGCCGCGGAGTGCGCATTCAATTGGGATATCGCTGTTGAACCAGGAAATACTGCAAAGGCAACTCATTACTTTGCAAATGTGCTTGGTGTAAGCAAGGATTCACCAAATGCACAGGTTGCTTATGATTGGATCAAGTTCTTGGCAACAAGCAAAGAGATGGCGTCAGCAAGGATTAAAATCGGTTGGGAACTGCCTACAGCAACCTACGAGGATCTATTGGCTGAATATGCCAAAACGACACCCCCGGCGAACAAGCAGGCTGTTTTTGATTCGCTAAAATATGTTGTTACGCAACCGCTAGTAGCAGAGCTTAATCAAATGGCAGATATTATTAACCTAGAGCTTAGTCTTGCGGCAGCCGGAACCAAAACTCCTCAGCAAGCATTAGATGATGCACAGGCTGCATTGGAAGCACAGATCACATTACAGTAAAGGTTCCCTTATAGTAGAAGTTGTATAAGTTATAAAGTAGATACGATGGGTGTGCAGGCATTGAGCTCATCTATGTCTGCACACAACTTAAGTAGGAGGTAAAATATCATACGGAATATAAAAGCAAAGGGTTTTTTAAGAGCTTTGCCATTTCTCGCGCCGAGCATTGCAGGTTTTCTGATACTTTATGCAGTTCCTATAATTTTATCCTTTGCTATAAGCTTTACCTCATGGAGCGGCATAAAAAAGTTAGATTTTCTTTCAATTGAATTATGGGAAAAAAATTTTGTAGGATTTCAAAATTATCAAAATATACTGGCTAGTGAAGAGTTTTGGGAGTCGCTGTTGCATGTAGGATATTTTATCGTGTTATATATCCCACTTATGCTTGTGACTTCGCTCGGCATTGCGGTTTTGCTGAACAAGCCGCGGAAAGGTATAGCATTTTATCGTGTGCTGTTTTACATACCGGTACTCACAAGCTGGGTCGCAGGCGCGCTGATCTGGAGATGGGTATTAGATCCTCAATTCGGAGTGGTAAACGAACTGCTTGCAAAAATAGGTATACACGGACCAGCATGGCTTCAGAATGAGAACTGGGCGATGCCTGGCATAGTGCTTGCATCAGTATGGAAGGACATGGGATTTTATGGGCTTATCTTTCTGGGCGGCTTAAAAAACATAAATCCTGAATATTATGAATCGGCACAGGTGGACGGCGCAGGAAGGGTGCAGATATTTTTCAGAATAACGCTGCCTTTGCTTACCCCAATGATATTTTTTGTGCTGGTTATAAGTTTAATCAACTCGTTTATGCTTTTCCCGCAGGTCTTGATAATGACAGAAGGAGGACCACACGGAGCTACTCAAGTTATTTTGGAACGTATTTATACCTATGGATTCAGATATTATAAGATGGGGTATGCTTCTGCACTCTCATGGTTGCTTTTTGTAATAATATTCATATTCACATACATGCAACAAAAGCTGCAAAAAAAGTGGGTGATTTACGATGTATAAAAAAATGATGCATAGATTTAGTAATATACTTTCGGGAATAGGATTTTATGTGCCTGTGACTTTTATTGGTTTATTGATATTAATTCCCTTTTTTTGGATGATAACAACCTCGTTAAAAACCCAAAGCGCGATTTACACATATCCAGTTGAATGGATACCCTCAGAGTTTACTTTAGAAAATTATGTAGCGTTGTTTACAAGATTTCCTTTTGGGCGGGTGATATTGAACAGTGTAATCGTTTCAATATCATATACAATGATATCTCTGATTTTATCATGTATGGCTGCTTTCGCTTTTGCAAAGCTCAAGTTCAAGGGCAGCGAGGTTATTTTCAAAATATTCCTTGCTACGCTTATGATACCATTTCATACCATACTGATACCATTGTTCATAATTATGAGCGGAATGGGTCTTAACAATACATACATAAGTGTGATAATTCCTTCAATGTTTAAGGTGTTCGTGATATTTATGCTGGTACAGAACATGAAAATGATACCAAACGATTACATTTATGCAGCACGTATAGATGGTGCATCATATTTCACCGTGCTATGGAAGATAATGGTTCCGCTTTGTGGGCCCACTATTGCAGCGCTTGCGATAATAATGTTAGTGGAATCGTTAAATGATTTTCTTTGGCCATTGGTAATGCTTACAAAAACCGAAATGATGACTATGCCGGTAGCATTAAGCATACTGTATGGTCAGTTCAATAGGAATATTGGTGTTTCTATGGCAGGTAGCCTTGTATCTATAATACCGATAATAATAGTTTATCTTATTGCTCAGCGTAAATTTAAAAGCGGACTTTCGCTGGGTGGAATCAAGGGATAAAAGGAAAGGGGCAAAACTATAATACTGTATTCTGTACAAGGATTGAATCCAAATAAATTAGGGCATAAGTATATGTCATATCACTCTTGAAGGACAGCCGGTACAGATGTACGATAGTGGATGGTATAAACAATAAGAATCATCCTTTACAAAAGCTGAAAGGGCGTTAAAAAAGATTAGGAAAGTGATGTTTTGAAGAAACGTGCTACGATTAAGGATTTAGCAAAAGAAACTGGATTATCCATTGCTACCATTTCTTACGTGCTCAACGGAAAGGAAGGCGTAGGAATAGAAACACGCAATGTTGTAATGAAAGCGGTGAAAAAACTTGGATACATCCCGAACTATGCGGCGCGAGGATTGGTGTGCAACTTTTCTAAACTAATTGGTGTGTGTAACCCGCAGACAGAGCCTGGCAGCAGACTGATGTTTGAAAACCCTTTTTACAGCGAGCTTTTAAGCAGTATAGAATATGAATGCCGCAAGCATGGATACCATGTTATTATATCGGGTACTGATGCTGACGAGAGCTATTTAAAACTTGCAAGGCAGCGAAGTTTAGACGGGATGATAATAATAGGCACTTATTCGGAAAAGTTCTATAGAGAGATTGGAAGAACAAATATTCCGATCGTACTTATAGATACATATCTTGAATCATCCGAATTTTACAATGTGAGAATAGATGACAGGATGGGTGGTTATATTGCTACAAAGCATCTGCTTGATAAGGGCCATAGGAATATCGCGTTTGTTTCGGGGGCGCTCCGAAAATGCGGCGTTACGCAATTAAGGTTTGACGGCTATAATGATGCGTTGACGGAATATGGTATCAAATTGCAGAAGAAGTTTGTGTTTCTGGGCATTGTTAGTTTTCAAGCTGGAGTAGAACATGCTGAAAATGTGGTGAAGCAAGCGTCTGAGGTGACTGCTATATTTTGTACGGCGGATATAATTGCAATTGGCGCAATGAAGAAGCTTTCGGAAATGGGAATTAAAGTGCCTGATGATATTTCAGTGATGGGCTTTGATAATCTGGATATTTCAAAATATTCTTCTACGGCCATTACAACCGTAGAACAAGACATACATTTAAAGGGCAGCACCGCAGTGGAGCTAATATTAAAAGATATCAGTGGTGAGATCAGCACACCGCAGTGCAGAATATTGCCAATAAGCATAGTCGAAAGACAATCAGTCAAACAATTATAAGGGGAAAAGATATGAGACGAAAGTGGTGGAAGGAAACTGTTGTTTATCAGATATATCCGAGGAGTTTTTACGATTCCAATGGAGATGGCATAGGAGATTTACGCGGCTTAATCGAGAAGATAGATTATTTATGCGAACTTGGAGTTGGTGTGATATGGCTTAATCCAATATATACTTCGCCTAATGATGATATGGGTTACGATATATCCAATTATCGCGGGATCTCGAATGAGTTCGGTGCACTCGAAGATTTTGACGAATTAGTATTTAAGCTGCATAAGCGTGGAATAAAGCTTATCTTGGATCTGGTCGTAAATCATACATCAGACGAACATGAATGGTTTATCGAATCGCGCTCATCAAAGAGCAACAGTAAAAGGGATTTTTACATATGGCGGGATGGAAAAGACGGAAAGGAACCAAACAACTGGGCGTCTTTTTTTACACCGTCGGTATGGGAATATGATGAACCGACAGGACAGTATTACTTGCACCTGTTTTCAAAAAAACAGCCGGATCTCAACTGGCAAAACGAAAATGTACGCCGGGAAATATATGATATGATGAATGGGTGGCTTAATCGGGGCGTAGATGGGTTTCGTTTGGATACCATAACTCTTATTGACAAGGCGGATGGACTGCCTGATTCAAACAAAAAGGCGGGCTCTTCAGGGTATGTATTTGACGGTGATATGTTTGCAAATCGGCCGCGTGTACATGTGTATCTAAAGGAGATGTATGCAAATGTGTTTGAAGGCAAGGATATTATGGTTGTAGGTGAAGCGCCATTTGTGGATACACAAACTGCTTCAAAATATGTCGATGAAAATGAGAAAGAGCTGAATATGATTTTCTCTTTTGACTTGATGGACTTAGATTCGGGAACGTCAGGAAAATGGGGGATAGTCAATTATGATTTGCATAAGCTAAAAGAAATAATCACACAATGGCAGCTGAGTTTGCCAAACGGTTGGAACAGTCTATTCTGGTCAAATCACGATCAGCCGCGTGCAGTTTCGCGTTTTGGAGACGATGGAAAGTACCGTGAGCGTTCTGCTAAGATGCTTGCAACGGTATTATATATGCTTAAAGGTACGCTGTATATCTATCAAGGCGAGGAGATTGGCATGACAAACATGCCATTTGAATGCATACAAGACGTAAGAGACATTGAAAGCTTGGTATTTTATAAAGAAGGTATCAACACGGGCATGACAAAGCAAGAAGTTTGGAACGCCATTTTAAGGAAGGGCAGGGATAATGCGCGTACTCCGGTGCAATGGAACGACTTAGACAACGCGGGTTTTACAACAGGAAAACCGTGGCTGAAAGTTAACCCGAATTATAAAATTATAAATGTAAAGGCGAATATTAAGGATGAGAATTCTATTTTTCATTTTTATAAAAAGTTAATCAAAATGCGAAAAGATAATCCTATCATGGTATATGGAAGCTATACACCTTTACTGAAGGAGGATAAAAATGTGATCGCATATCTAAGGCAATACGATGATGTAAAGTGGCTGGTCATTGCAAATTTTTATGGTGCAGAAGTAACAGCGCAGTTGCCATCGCACTATATGATCAAGGATGAGTTGCTTTCAAATGTTCCAGAGGAAGTTAAGATCAAAGATAATATAATCTATTTGACACCATATGAGGCCCATGTATTCTTGGTGCAGGATGAAAAAAAGTGAAGGGGGGAAAGGAGCAATAGCGTAAGTGAGCCTGAAAAATGTTACCAAAATATATCTGGGAAATGTAAATGCTGTATCGAGCGTGAATTTGGATATTTTGGACAGAGGGTTCATCATTTTAGTTAGAACTTCAGTTTGCGACAAAACAACAACATTGCAGATGATCACAGCGCTCGAAAAGATCACCCAGGACGAGATCTACCTTAATGATAAGCTAATAAACAACCTGCCGCCAAAGGCGAGGGTTATAGCAATGGTCTTCCAAAATTATGCACTTTATCCTCATATGTCAGTTTATAATAATATAGCCTTTTTGCTCCATATGGCAAAACAGCCAAAAAAGGAAGTAAAAAACCTCACATATATTACTAAGGATTAGCAGCGCAATCAAATCATTTCAAAGGAGGTTTGCTAAATGTTCGAAGACAAACTACTTGACAGGGTACCTTTCAGCATTACTGAGAACGGGGGTATCAAGATCAGTCATACAAATGTATGTGTAAGGGATGCAGCACTTATATGCTATTATCTTATTAAAAACGATCAACAAGATAAAGCGGTCTTCTTTATTGACAATCTGGGCAAAGAGATAGGTGCCGGGAAACATCAATATCATGACATGGTCTTCTGGCTATGGGTACTTGGCGAATATATAAACTATGTAAAAAACCATGCATGCTTGGAGAGGCTTTCAGGTACGGTAGATGCCTGTATCGATTATATATATCAGCAGTGGAAAAAGCCCAGAAGCAACTGGCTTGGTATATTTGATGAAGGGATCTATATCAGCAATATTGCCATGGCTTATGGAGCTGTACAGTCCATTAACAACGCTGTAAGAAGTGGAAAAGCTCAGAAGCTGCTCATAGATATCCAAGAGTTTGTGTTTAAAAAGTTTCTTAATGAAGGGAAAGTTGTAAGCAGATTAGGAGACAAAGAGATATTTGGAGATATAAGCATCATTGCAGTTCCATTTGGCTTGATTAATGCGGGGAACCAGATTCTTGTAGAATCAATAAATGTTTTGGAAAAAACGCTAGTTGAAAGAGGGGTCCGTTTGTCCCAAAGGGATATGTACTATGGAGGCTGCATACGGAGTGATTTAACATGCCTTTTATCATGGTATTATTCCGAAAGAGGGGATATCGCAAGGGCCAAATGGCTTTTGGATCAGGTCGATGCGATATGGGAGAGAGACGGGAAACTCTATGTCGTTGATCGCGGAAGCGCCAAGGAAAAAATGTATTATAACTACTATATGGAGAAAAATGCTGGAACCATCGATGAGAGCCATCTCAGCTATGTTTTATACGCTATCGCAAATCGTAATATCGCCTACAAAGAACAAGCGGGCTTTAAATCAACCGGATGTATAGACATCCTGCACAGCGTAGAGGGGACGAGAAACAAGTATCTGAGAGGGGATACGGAAAGATACCCAAACCATCCTATTGAGGGAGACAGCGTTTTTTTAAGGATGATCACACAGCCCTTCAACATATCACAACAGGCATATGTGGAATATTCACTCAACGGAATACCGCAGGAAAAAGTAAAAATGAAGGTTGAAACCAGCCGTGAAGGAGAGAAATACTGGGAAGCATGCATAGGGCATTTTGCCTTTGGCGATGAGGTGGAATACCGGTTTGCAGTTCAGGCTGAGAATTTAGAAACATTCTCTCCCAAATATCAGTTTATTGCAAGAGGGTGGAAGTCTGTAGGGGTTATCACTCGTGCATGCAAAAGTGATGATGGTATTATTCTAAATCTCACGCCTTTATATGGCAGTACCAAGGTCCCATGTCTCATGATAACAAAACATGCTGATCGAACAGTAAAGTGGTCATTCTACATGGACAATATTGAATCTATTAATGATGGAAAGAATGCGGCATTGGATCGCGTGGATATCAAACTGAAAAAGAGCGACCTGGAGGTTGATATAGAAGGTATTTCCATAAGTATTTCAGATGATATGAAGGGAAATATCCTGCAATCATATAAACGTCATGGGGAAAGATTTATTGAATTATTGATCGATAAAAGCGGCACAGTATACAAAATCAGGTATAAGTTTTTAATAAAAAGCGAAGAAAATTTTTTCGGTATGGGAGAGAGGTACTCCCGTATTGGGTACAGAGGCTATGATATCGACAATTACGTTTATAGTCAGTACACTAATCAAGGACTTCGGACTTATATTCCGGTGCCGTTTGCGATAAGCTCAAAAGGATATGGCGTGTATGCAGATACAACAATGTACTCGGTTTTCAGATTCGGTACAAGGCTTTTGGATATGTTTGAAGTCGAAATAGATATTAATAAAGAAAAACAGTCAGCTGATGTATATGTATTTATCGGCAATGCAAAAGAGGTAATACAAAGTTTTGTAAATATAACTGGAAAACCGGAGCTGCCTCCTAAATGGGCGTTTGGGCTATGGATGTCCAGTAATAACTGGAATAGTCAGGCGGAAATATTCAAACAGGTTGGGTTAACAAGAAAGTATGAAATACCTGCCACGGTGCTTGTATTGGAACGATGGAGCGATGAAGCTACATTTTATATCTTTAACGACGCGCAGTATCAAGTTAAAGATGGCAATGACTACCTCCGGTACGAAGACTTCAGTTTTCCAGAGTGGGGTAGGTGGCCTGACCCAAAGAAGATGGTTGATGATTTACATAAAGAAGGACTCAAGGTGATAATATGGCAGGCACCGGTTCAAAAATACATGGATGGAATCGCCCATGCACAAAGAGATGAAGATGAAAGAGTAATGTTGGAAAAAGGATATTGCGTGAAAGACAAAAGAGGCGGGCCATATCGTATACCTCCTTATGAGTGGTTTAAGAGAAGTTTAGTGCCTGATTTTTCAAACCCGGCTGCAAGAGAATGGTGGTTAAATAAAAGAAAATATTTAGTGAAAGTCATTGGTATTGATGGATTTAAGACCGACGGTGGAGAATGCATATATGGTGAGGACTTGTTATTTCATGACGGTAGAACCGGGGATGAGATGAGGAATCAATATCCCAATGATTACATTGAAAGTTTCCATAAATTTGCTAAAAAATATGTGAGTGATGGTGCAATAACATTTAGCAGGGCAGGTTATACCGGGGCTCAAAGGTTTCCAATGCATTGGGCAGGTGATGAAAACTCAACTTTCAAAGCCTATAGAGCATCAATTAATGCAGGCCTGAGCTGCAGCATGTCAGGGATACCCTTCTGGGGATGGGACATGGGAGGATTTCATGGTGAGATCCCTTCTGCAGAATTGTATATACGTAGTGTCCAGATGGCTGCATTTTGTCCCGTTATGCAGTATCATACTGAAACAAAGGGGGAGCATAACAGGGATAGAACACCCTGGAATATCGCTGAGAGAACAGCAAAACCATATGTAATCGATATTTTCAAGAAATACGCTAATTTGAGAATGAACTTGATGCCGTATATTTACCAGCAAGCTATGAAAAGCAGCAATACAGGTATACCTATGATGCGAGCGATGTTTTTGGAGTATCCTGATGATGAAAGCTCTCTAAGTCTCACAGAACAGTATTTCTTCGGTGGCAGCCTTTTGATTGCTCCTGTAACAGAAGAAGCATGTTGTACAAAAGATATCTATCTACCCGAAGGAAAGTGGATGGAATTTTTTGATGGACATGAAATCCTGGGAAGCAGTTTTATCAGGGTTAAAGCCGATATCGATAAGATTCCGGTGTATATAAAGGAAAATAGCATAATCCCTATGAATCTATCTGATAACTACAAACTCTCCAACTATGTAGGGAACAAGGTGAATGAGTATAATAATTTGTGTTTTGTCTTTCATGTAACCGATTCTATTAAGTATCAGTTTGTTGATGATTTAGGAAACGATATAGATATATCATCATATAAAAAAGGTGATGATCTTCAAATAAATATTTCAGGCAATTTATGTCAGCCAATTACGTTATTAATTAGAAATTATTCAAACGTACAAAGTATAACATTGGATGACAAAATTATTCAAAAATCTATATGTCTTGAAGATATGAAAACAAATACATATTTTATTTGTGATAATGACTTATTGATAAAGATCAATTGTGAAAAAATACAAGGTGTAAGACTGTTAGAAATCAGAAAAGGTAAGTAACAGAAAATAGATTTTTATATTAATTTCATTGTTGAAACATCTTTAAAACTACAAGAATTTGGTTTTAAAGACATGCAAATCAATCGATGATTAATGTACAAATTATCTTAGTTACTCTAATTACAAAGATTTAGAAGCTGACATAAAAAGAGTTATTAAGGATCAAAGAATTACTAAGACAAACTATCAAGAAAGTGTATTATTTAGATTGACATAATTTATTTATTTTATCTTCTAAAAGACCCCAATTGATTACTGGCTCATCTAGTGGTGATAAAATCTCATCAATTTGCCCAAAATTTTTAAAATATTTTACTTCCCCTGTTATATCATCTCTATGAGTTAATATTTTTAATCCATTTAAATATGTTACTTTCTAAAAGGAATGCTAGAAAACAGATAACGAAGCGTCCCTTTATCCTTGACTCGGTCCAGTGAAATATTGGCTTTACCTCAAGAGTTGATTTCATAATCTTAAATGCAATTGAAAGTGTTATCTCTGAGAAGTTTGAGGCCATGGTTAAACTGGCTATGGTCAATAGTCGAATGAAAGATTTTTATGATGTATATCCCTTTCTCTTTGAGGGTCCCCCAAAACTTCTGCTGCAGCCTTAACCGTAACCATTCCCTCTATCAGTCTCTCTGCTACCTTCACTCTTGCCATCTCTTTTGCTGTCATGTGATATATTTCCTCTCTTTGTT
>CAZHOY010000030.1:0-11459 GCA_964534695.1 uncultured Actinomycetota bacterium
CCTTCCTTTTGTAAAGGATAAGATAGATGGCACAAAACCGGACCTGCGGATAATTAATGTGGAACCCACGGCAGCTCCCACCATGACCAAAGGGCCATATGCCTATGATTATGGCGATACGGCAAAACTTGCTCCCATTATTAAGATGTACACCCTGGGGCATGGTTTCATCCCACCTCCCATTCATGCCGGCGGCCTGAGATATCATGGAATGGCACCCATTATATGCCATCTGCATGAACTGGGTTTTGTTGAAGCTGTATCTGAACATCAGATTGCTACTTTTAAAGCTGGCGTAACCTTTGCCCGTACTGAGGGTATTATCAGTGCTCCGGAGACGAATCATTGTATCAAGGTAGCCATTGATGAAGCTTTAAAGTGCAAGGAATCCGGAGAAGCAAAGACTATCCTTATAGCTCACAGCGGACACGGCCATGTGGATATGGCTGCTTACGATGCGTATCTGTCGGGTAAATTGGTAGATTATGAATATCCAAAGGAAAAGATAGAAGAGGCATTGACTGAATTACCGAAAGTATAGAAAGCAGTCTGCCTTTTATTATAGGAGGGGTCTTAAAATTAAGATCCCTCCTTCTTTCAGGAAATTATCTTCTCTGACAGTTATTTAACCGGTAATACGGGCCGTGTCAGACTGCCATAAAATCATACTAAAAATTTCTACTTGATTTTTTCTTAATTAGTCTATATATTATATAAGATAATTTCATTTTATTTTAATTTAGCATTTGTAATTAATAGGGGTTTCTTCAAAAAATCGTATCTTAAATTTCAAAATATATCGGTTTATTAGCGTATAGGTTTAATATATCAGCCTGAATTTTAAAAAGTCCTTTTTGGGCAATATTTGAAATTTAAAAAAATTCCAAAAACTAAGAAATAATTTTAAATACAATCTAATATCATTAAAGCTGTTTAAAAATTTTTAGCTGGAAAATTGGTGGAATTTGTTGTGAAGTATGAAATCCTGATTAAGAGAGTAAATGAGTATGAAAGGAGTATTTATTAATGACTGAACTGGAAGAATTAAATAAAGAATTTCTGGATGGGAAAGTTATAGCCGATCTGAGGATTATTGCCAAGCAATTGAACATACCCGGATTTTCTAAAATGAAAAAAGATGAACTGGTAGAAAAAATACTGGAAGAAGTGTCCAATAATGGCATGGAACTTTCAAAGGAGAACGGGGCCATAGCTACGGAGAATGGGAGAGTATTGGAGAAGGAAAAAGAAGATAAAACAGAAACCGGTAAACTTATGGCTGGAGGAGAAGAGATAAAGAAAGAAGGGGTAAAAAAAGAAGTTGAGAAGAAAAAAGAATTTGAACTGTACAAGGAAAGGATGAAAGGGATCCTTGATATACTGGCTGACGGCTATGGGTTCCTGAGAACAACAGGATACCTGGCGGGTTCACATGATATATATGTTTCTCAGTCCCAGATTAGAAGATTCAGGTTAAGGCAGGGAGATGAAGTATATGGCCAGGTGCGTCCCCCCAAGGAAAGTGAAAAGTATAATGCGCTGCTCAGGATAGAAAAGGTAAACGAGGAGGATCCGGAATTCATACGGAGCAGAATACCATTTGAAAAATTGACCCCGGTATATCCTATGGAGAGGCTGCGACTGGAGACAAGTAAATCGGATAATATTACTCCCAGAATAATAGATTTGATTGCTCCTATCGGAAAGGGCCAGAGGGGTCTTATTGTATCTCCTCCCAAGGCCGGAAAAACGACCATACTAAAGGATCTTGCCAATAGTGTTTCCACCAATAATCCCCAAGTAGATATAATAGTTTTGCTTATTGATGAAAGGCCCGAGGAAGTTACTGATATGGAAAGATCTGTGAAAGGTGAAGTAATAAGCTCTACATTCGATCAGCCATCGGACAATCACATACAGGTGGCAGAACTGGTGCTTCAGAGGGCAAAAAGATTGGTTGAACACGGGAAGGATGTTTTAATCCTCCTGGACAGCATAACCCGTCTTGCCAGAGCCTATAACCTGTCAATCCCGGCCAGCGGCAGGGTTTTGTCCGGCGGAGTGGATTCTTCCGCCCTGTTTCCCCCCAAGAGATTCTTTGGCGCTGCCAGAAATATTGAAGATGGCGGAAGCCTTACCATTCTTGCTACTGCATTGATTGAAACCGGAAGCAGAATGGATGATGTTATATTTGAAGAGTTCAAGGGTACAGGTAATATGGAGATAAATCTGGACAGGCACCTTGCAGATAAAAGGATTTTTCCTGCTATTGATATAACCAGATCCGGAACCAGAAAAGAAGAACTGCTTATGGAAAAAGAGGAAGCAAGAATAGTATGGAAGCTCAGAAGACTGATATACGAAAAAGAGCCTGAAGTGGCACTGGAACAGTTGATAGACTACATCAGAAATACAAAGTCCAATAGTGACTTTCTTAATGCTATCAAAGCCAGTTTTAATAAAGAAAAGAAATCCACTAAGTAGCATTTCAAATCAAAAAATCTAGCTGTATATGAGTTCACTATATATTTTAGCGCTTTATTTCCGGCAAAGTATATTTACGGTTGTAAGTATTTATGCTAATATTTAGGATTTGAAATAGGTAAAGTTTAATAAATATTAACAAGGGTTTGCTATTATGAAAAAAGATATACATCCGCAATATTTTGATTGTACGGTTACCTGTTCCTGTGGAAATACATTCAAAACAAGATCAACCAAAAAGGAGCTTAAAGTAGAGATATGCTCGAGCTGTCATCCTTTCTATACCGGCAAGCAAAAACTGGTTGATTCCGGTGGAAGAGTGGAAAGATTTAAGAAGAGACTTATAAAATCTAAAAAATAAAAAAGGGTACTTATTATGAAAGTAAATTTAATTAAATACACCCGGGAACCGGAGAAAATGGTGGCAGTAGCTGCCAGATTGTGTTATTCCCCGGTGGGTGTGGATGACCTTATGGATAAACTTGGTGATGAAGATATAAAGAAACTGGTCAGATTTGTGATTAAAAGTGGGCACCACAGCACCACCGAGCATGTAAGTTTTACATTTGCAGTAGAAGGTGTCTCCAGGGCGCTAACCCACCAGCTGGTAAGGCACAGGATTGCTTCATATAATCAGCAGTCACAGAGATACGTAAAATTTAAGGATAATTTTGAATATATTACTCCCCCTGCCATAGAAAAGAGCAGGGAAGCTAAAAAAAAGTATGACAGTTTGATCTCAGATGTTCATAACCTGTACAAAGAATTGCTGGACAGCGGAATTGAAGCTGAAGATGCAAGATATATTTTGCCCAATGCCTCGGAAACAAAGATAATTGTGTCCATGAACGGAAGAGAGCTTTTGCACTTCTTTACCGTAAGGTGCTGCAACAGGGCACAATGGGAGATAAGAGAGCTGGCAACCAGTATGCTGAAGCAGGTGAAGAAGGTTGCTCCTGTGGTTTTTGAGAAAGCCGGTCCGAATTGCCTGAGGGGTCCCTGCCCGGAGGGTAAATTTTCATGCGGGAATCCTCATAAAGAGAGTGATTTTGATGCCTGAGGCAGCCGGGAAGTATCAGGTTGGAGGTCAGGCGGTAATTGAAGGTGTTATGATGCGCAGTAAGCACTTCTGGGCTCTGGCAGTGAGAAGGCCTGACAAAACCATATCCGTAAAACTTTTTAGAGAAATTTCTTTAGCCGCAAAGAATAAGATATTGGGATTCGTATTCATACGGGGGATAATAGTACTCATTGAAAGCATGACACTGGGTTTTAAGGCTTTAAGTTATTCTGTTAATGAATCTACCAAAGAAGAGATAAAATTCTCTAAAAAGGAAATGACCATATCTATAATAATCGCGGTTGTATTTGCAGTAAGTGTTTTTTTTATACTTCCCACTGTCATTGGAAGAAGCTTTTCTAACTTTATTCCCAATATTATAGTTTATAATCTCCTGGAAGGATTAATTAGAATTACATTTTTTTTGGCCTATATTTTACTGGTCTCACAGCTAAAAGATATAAAAAGGGTTTTTCAATATCATGGTGCAGAGCATAAAACCATCCAGGCTTACGAGAATAATGAAGAACTTAAGCCGGAAAATGTCAGGAAATACAGTACCAAGCATGTCAGATGCGGGACCAGCTTTCTGCTTATAGTGATGGTAGTAGCAGTATTTGTTTTTGCTCTTCTGGGAAAACAGACAATATTATGGCGGGTTATATCCAGAGTGCTTTTGATACCTGTAATTACGGGTATTTCATACGAATTTATAAGGCTTGCTGGTAAATTCAGCAGGTATAAAGCAGTAAATGTGCTTTTTTATCCCGGCCTTTTACTCCAGAGAATTACTACCAGGGAGCCTGATGACAGCCAGCTGGAAGTGGCCATCAGTTCATTTAAGAAAGTTATAGAAGCGGAGAAATCGCTGGAGGCGAACTAAATGTTAGATTTATTGGATAAGCTAAAAATATATGATGATAATTACAGGAAGCTAACGGATATGCTTTCAAACCCTGAGGTCTCATCCAATCCGGATAAAATAAAAGAATACGGGAAGAAGATAGCCGAAATTGAAGAGATTGTAAATACTGCCGGAAAATACAGGGAAATTATTTATTCTATCGGGGAAGCTGAAGAGATGCTTAAAACCGAAAAGGAAGAAGAGATGAAAAGCTTCCTTAAAGACGAAATCAGGGAAAATAATAATAGAAAGCAGAAACTGGAAAAAGAGATAAAGTTGCTTCTGGCTCCCAGGGACCCTAACGATAAGAAGGATGTTATAGTTGAAATAAGGGCCGGTACAGGAGGAGATGAAGCTGCATTGTTTGCAGAAGTTCTCTATAAGCTATATACCAGATATGCGGAGAGAAGAAAATGGAAATATTCCGTACTTAGTTCCAGTAGCCTAGGTATCGGGGGATTCAAGGAGATAATATTCGAAATTGAAGGAGAAGGAGCCTATGGAACCATGAAGTATGAATCCGGGGTACATAGAGTTCAGAGAATTCCCGCTACGGAATCACAGGGCAGGATACATACTTCCACTGCTACGGTTGCTGTGCTTCCTTCTGCTGAAGAAGTGGACATTAAGATAGATCCGTCGGATTTAAGGGTGGATGTTTTCCGCTCCAGCGGTCCCGGAGGACAATCCGTAAACACTACGGATTCTGCGGTCAGGATTACTCACACACCAACGGGTATGGTAGTAACCTGCCAGGATGAAAAATCACAGCTTCAAAATAAAGAAAAGGCTTTAAAAATCTTAAGAGCCAGACTTAAAGAGGCTGAAGAGCAAAAGCAGATAAGCAAACAGGTCGAAAGAAGAAGGCTTCAGATAGGAACCGGCGATAGAAGTGAAAGGATAAGAACCTACAATTATCCACAGGGAAGGATAACCGATCACAGGATAAATTTAACTCTATATAAAATTGATGAAGTACTGGAGGGTGATCTCGACAGGTTAATAGACCCATTAAAAAATGCCGATAGCAAAAAGAGAATTGAAAAGATAGGGGCTTAAATTATTTGCAAACATGGAATGTAAAAAGTATTTTAGATTGGGCTATAAATTATTTTAAAAATAAAGACATACCTCAGCCCAGATTGTCCGCAGAATTACTGCTTAGTTCGGTACTCAACCTCAACAGGATTAACCTATATCTGAATTATAGCCGGGTTTTAAATAAAAAGGAGCTGGCCTTATACAAAAAATATATCCTTAAAAGACTTGAACACGTCCCCATTCAGTATATCCTGAAAGAGGCATACTTCAGGAAAATAAAATTATATGTAGACAGCGGAATACTTATACCCAGGCCCGAAACCGAACTTCTGGTGGACAGGCTATTTCAAATTTTAAAGGAAAATTCAGGAAAGGAAAAAATAAATATTCTGGAGATTGGCACCGGCAGCGGTGCCATTACCATAAGTATAGCATATGAGATTGACAATGAGCTGGCGGTATCCGACAGCTCCTGGCAGATGATAGCTACCGAAAACAATCCGGATATATTAAAGGCAGCAGAGAGGAATGCCAGAGAGATTCTTGAAAGCAGTAAATTTGAAAATGTAAAATTTATTGAATGTGACCTGGTGCCCGGAAAAGATTCCGATTTTTTCGGCCGCTACCAGGGAAAAATTAGTGTGGTGATTTCAAATCCTCCTTATGTTTCTGAGGATGATTACAAGAAGCTTCCCCGGGAAGTAAAGGATTATGAACCGAAATCTGCTATTGTAGCAGGAAAAACCGGGCTGGAAGTGTATAAAAAAATTCTTTCTAAAATCAAGCCTTACCTGTCTGCCGGTTCAGGTTATATTTTATTTGAAGTTGATCCTAAAACAAGCGCTCCTTTGAAGGAAATATCGGAAGACATCATCGGCCCTAAGCAGATAACGGTAGAGAAGGATTATAACCAGAGGGACCGTATTATGATAATTGAAACGTAGGTAAACACAAAAAGCGCAAGAAGGCAATCCCATAATAATAGATTAACCGTAATGGACACAGGCAGTTTTTTATATCTTATAATGCAATTTGGCAGAGTTTGTTTTTTTAAATTTTAGGTGGTAGGATTTTAATAATTTTTACTTGGTAAAAGGCGAATAGAGAAGAAATTGAGTCACGAATTAATTGCCATAATAATTTTTTTACTGACTTATATAGTTATTGCTACAGAAAAAGTAAGCAGAACCGTAGTAGCATTTACCGGCGCCCTGCTGCTGATTCTGTTTAATGTTTTTAATATAAATGAGGCTATAAGCTTTATCAGCTGGGAAACCATAGGTCTTCTGTTCGGTATGTTTATTATAGTTGCAGCCCTGTCGGATGCAGGTTTCTTTACCTTTCTGGCTCTGGTGCTTGCAAGGTGGCTCAAATACTCTCCCACAAAAATATTTATCTTTTTTCCCATAATGACAGCACTGCTTTCGGCTTTTATGGACAGTGTTACCGTGATGCTGTTCTTTGCAACTCTTACCTATGAGCTCTGTAAAATGCTGAAAATAAAGCCTGCTCCCCTGATAATTACCGAAGTAATCCTGGCCAATATTGGTGGGTCCGCAACCATGGTGGGTGATCCACCCAACGTTATTCTGGGTCTGAAGCTTGGTTATTATTTCAATGATTTTGTTATCCATAATGCTCCTATTTCCATAGTTGCCGGAGCTGCCACCCTGATTTATTGTTATGTGGTAAGCAGAAAACATATTACTCCGGCCGGGGGTATGCACAAGAAGGAATACGAAGAAATGGATCCCGCAGAGGCTATAGAAAACAAGAAGCAGCTTAAAGTTGCACTGGCCGCATTTGGAACAGCAATCTTTTTTCTAATCACCCATAGCTTTATAGAAAAGTATTTCCATATTCCGCTTACAGTTCCCCTTGCTGCCATGATACCTGCTTTTATCATGCTGGTCATTTTGGGTAAGAAATCGGAGGAAATTCTGTTAAAAATTGACTACGGAGTAATATTGTTTTTCATGGGACTGTTTGTAGTAGTGGGTGGATTAGAACATACAGGTGTAGTAAATACAATGGCAGGTTACATTACAAATATTTTTAAGGACAATCACATGGGACTTTTAAGCACACTGGTATGGGGTTCCGGCGTTGCCAGCGGTGTTATAGACAATGTACCGTTTGCTCTTTCCATGGCCTATATTCTGCAAAATATTGTAAAGTTTGCAGGGGTACCCGCACTGTCTATAATGGTCTGGGCAACCTCGCTGGGTTCAGATATAGGAGGTAATTTTTCTCCTATAGGAGCCTCGGCAAATGTGGTGGCATACACCACCATGGAAAAAAGAGGTCAATCAATCGGCTGGGCAAGATGGCTGAAACTTTCAATTCCTGCTACGCTGATTGCTCTTGCCATATCCAATATTGGAATCTATATTAAGTATATTACCGGATTTTTCTAATCCCCGTTCCCCTGGAACTGTCTTTTAATCATGTAAAAGCTGCGGGATATGATGCCGTTTGAAAAAAAAATAAAAATGGTTATAATAAACTTTTGCGGTAGAGAAAGTTAGAGGCGGATTTTATTAAACGGCGCGGGGTGGAGCAGTCTGGTAGCTCGTCGGGCTCATAACCCGAAGGTCATAGGTTCAAATCCTATCCCCGCTACCAAATCCTAACATTATATCTCATAACTTAAAACCAAACATATTATCGATACCTACCTATGAGTACCTACCAACCGGCAGCCTGAAGGATTATTCTATCAGTATCAGATTTTTAATAATATTAATTTTAAATTATAATTTGTATATGTTTTTAGACTAGATTTTAAAATCACTTCCGGAATGGTAAATATTTATTTAAAAAATTGTAAGCGTGCAGCTGTATCTGTCAGAATTTTTCTGGCGATAATGATAATATGTTTATGTATGACTTTTTCTGCCTGCACGCTTTTTGGCAGCATAAAAGACTTTTTTGCCGATAAATTTTCAGCGGAAGATGAAATGAGTGAAGTGGTTGATGCAGCAGAAGCTTTTTTTAGCCTGCTTATGGATAAAAATTATAACGAAGCATATGAATATATAAGCAGTGAAGATAAATTACGGGGAAGCCCTGAAGATTTTTCCGAAGAATTTATAAATGTTACGGATATTATTTCCATAAATATTAACTGGGTGGAGATTAAAAGCAATATAGCCATGGTGGGAATGGATTTAACTGACTGTTATGACGGAGAAGAAGAAGTGTACAGGGATATAGAAGTATCGCTTATAAAAGAGGAAGATAATAGCTGGAAGATAGTGTTCTGGGAAAAACAGAAAAAACAGGAAAATATTGAGAGTAATGTTTAAAAATTAAAGCTAGAAGGGTATAAGTTGAAAGTATTATTTTTAGGGGACGTTTTTGGGAAACCTGGAAGATCGGTTCTGGGAAGGGAACTGCAGACAATAGTGCAGGAAAATAAAGCTGACATAGTTATTGCCAATGGAGAAAACACGGCGGGAGGAATAGGAATTACGCCGGATATTTGCAATTATATGCTGAATATAGGGATAGATGTTGTGACTTCGGGAAATCACATTTACAAAAAGAAAGAAATTTATGCTTATATAGAAAGCCAGCCCCGGCTTTTAAAACCTGCAAATTATCCTCCCGGAACTCCCGGCAGGGGGTATTCTATTATATCAGGCGGCAGACGGAACAAAAATAAAGTTGCTGTAGTAAATATCTGCGGGAGGGTTTTTATAGAAAATCTGGACTGTCCCTTCAGGTGTATGGATAAAATTCTAAAGGCTGTAAGGGAAGAGACTCCCATAATAATCGTGGATTTCCATGCTGAGGCTACTTCTGAAAAAGTTGCAATGGGATGGTATCTGGATAGCAGGGTAAGTGCACTGATCGGTACGCACACCCATGTCCAGACAGCAGACGAAAGAATACTTCCCGGAGGTACGGCATATATAACCGATGTGGGAATGGTGGGTCCAAGGAATTCGGTTATAGGGGTAAAGAAAGAAAATATAATTGAAAGATTTTTAAAAATTATGCCCCAGAAATTTACAGTAGCGGAAGGCGATATCATTATTAATGCGGTATTGATTGACATTAACGATAAAAGCGGCAGGGCAGATGGTATTAAGAGAATAAATTTAGTGGTCGAAGGGAACCAATCGTAAATCTGTGATATGAGCCTAAAAATGAAGGAAATATATAAGAGCGGATTTGCCGGACATAAGACTGTGGTCGGTGTTCTTAAAACTATTGAATGTTTTAATATGATCAAAAGAGGGGATAAGGTACTTATCTCTATCTCGGGCGGACCTGATTCCGTATTTTTAGCTCACCTGCTTTATTTAATACGGCCTGTCTTTGATCTTGAGCTTTATGGTTTTTGCCTGGACCATATGACCAGAAGGGGAGAGTCTGCAAAAGATGCCTTATTTGTAGGGAAACTATGCAGAGAATTGGGCATTAAATTATTCAAGCGGAAGATAAATGTAAAGAAATGGTGCAGCTCAAATAAGCTCTCCTTTCAGGAAGGAGCAAGAAAAATAAGACGTGAGAAGTTACTGGAGATTTCCGGTAAAAAAGATATAGGAAAAATTGCTGTGGGCCATAATGCAGATGACAATATAGAAACTTTTTTTATGCATCTTATGAGAGGTACGGGCGCAAGGGGACTTTCAGGCATAAGACCGGTCAGCGGAAAATTTATAAGGCCAATTATTAATACTTTCAGGAAAGACATTACCGCTTATCTGAATGATAAAAAAATACCTTACTGTGTGGACAGGACCAACCTTGAAAATATTTATTTTAGAAACAGAATAAGAAATATTCTCATCCCCTTTATAGAAAAGCATTTCGCAAAATCCTTCAAATATAATGCATTGAGATCCATGAATATACTGGGAGACGAAGACAAATTTTTAAAACAGCATGCATGGGCCAGACTGTTGGATATGGCCTCTATAAAAAAAGACAGAGCCGGAAAGTGTACCGTTTTGATTAAACTTTCCGTTCCGGATATTAAAAAGGAAGCTGCGGCTGTGCAGAGAAGAATAGTACTGACGGCACTGGAAATGATTCGTGGCACTCTTGAAGATATAAAGTTTAAAAATATAGATGATATTTTAAGTATCTGTGTAATGGGGGGAGAGAGCAAGACCGTCCAGCCGGAAGAAAAAGTGAGGGTTTTCAAAATAGGTGGCTATGTTTATTTTGTTAATGTTGACTATAAGGATGTTTTACCCCGTGAGCTAGAATTATTTTTAAAGGATGGCAGGAATACAGATATTAAGGGAAGGGGAACGCAAATAAAAATAGGAGCCAGAGCAAAGTTAGGCGGGTTTAATATGGAAATTTTATCCGAATTATTGAAGCCGGGCAGCGCAAACCTAAAATTTGACCGGACCAAAAGTGATGAGGCTTTTATTGATTATGCAAAAATTAAGCCCCCGCTTAAGGTAAGAACATGGAGGAAGGGAGATAGATTTTATCCCCTGGGCATGGAGGAAGAGAAAAAATTGCAGGATTTTTTTACCGATAACAAGGTTCCTGTGCATTTAAGGAAGTTAATACCTGTATTTACAGACAGTGAAAAAATTATATGGCTGGGAAAATACAGGGTTGATAACAGGGTTAGAATAACAGGGAATTCCAGTAAAGTATTGCATTTGAAATTATTTAAAAAATAATTTATATATGGTTTAATAAATTATATTTTTACAGGGGAATTAACAGTGCTTTATAAGATAAAAAAATATAACGGTGAAAAAGTTCTGGTATACGGTAATAAGAAGATTAAGGTGCTGATAGACCAGAATCAGCTGAGCAGGAGAATAAAGGAACTGGGGCGGGAAATTACCAGGGATTATGAAGATAAATACCCCATTCTGGTGTCGGTCTTAAGGGGTTCTTTTATTTTTGTTGCTGATATAAGCAGGGAGATAAAAATACCGGTTACTTTTGATTTTATGGCTATTTCGAGTTACGGGGATTCCAAGGTAAGTT
>CAZHOY010000031.1:0-11081 GCA_964534695.1 uncultured Actinomycetota bacterium
TTTCTATAATTATATTAAAATATAATCATATTGAAAATTTTTCGATAGTCGAATATAATTTGTATACTAAGTGTATACCACCACTACTACCACCTAGGTATACTTAGTGAATAGAAGGGAGAGAGGTTTAAAAATGATGTCTGGAGAAATAGAAAGATATATAAAAGTTAAAATTATCGTTACTAAAAGCGATGATGTGTTTTTGTCTGAATGCCCAGAGCTAGATGTCTTTACACAGGGTAAGGGTCTAGGTGATGCAATTGAAAAAATACATGAAGCTATTTGTTTATATTTAAATACTCTTGAAGAAGAAGGACTGATAAAAGAAGTTTTTAAGGAAAAGAAAGTAAAATATCATACACACCGAACAAAACAGATAGCAGATAAAAGTCCTATTACCGTTGAACAAACCTATAATTTTGCTTGCTAATTTAACAATCCTTTAATATTTCACCAAATCTCTCTTTTGATATTTTTAGATTTCTTGTCCTAATTCTTTCTAATAAATCCGAAGATAGAGTTTCTGTATAGTTTGGGACTGAGAAAGTATTTTTTATATCTAACTTATTTTGCATAATAACATGAGAGCCCTTTTGTCTGATTTGCTTATACCCATTCTTTTTGAGGGCTCTTATTAATCCTTTTCCTGTTGGTTTTAAATATTTATCCATTTTTATTGATAATTAACTGCTTTGTATATATCAGTTTCTACTTTCCTCCTCTCTATATTAGTTATATTAACCTCCTTATTTTTTATTTATTTTCTAATTTCTTATTACCCAACTCAATAACAAATAGTTTACCGATATTTTCAATTTCAACGACTTTCCATTTATACTTTCCATGGTGTTTTTCCAAATTGATATTATTAGTTTTAAAAAATGATCGCGCTACAACTGAAGCCCCATATTTTTCATATTTTATTATTGAGAATTTATTAGAATCAGTTTCATCATTTGTAAACTGAATACCTATAGATTCTGAATCTTTGTCATAAAATAATATTACGTATTTAAATTTTTTTATTCCATTATCACTTGAAAATTTTGTCGGAAAGCCGAAAGAATGAGACTTGGTTATTGTGATTCTAGACTCCTGTCTAGCATTTCTATTTTCAAACTTTATAAAATTATACATGCTTGTATATTAAACTCTCTAAATTAGTTTGTCAAGCACTAATATTTTTTTATATATATCTCAAGATTAGCATTACCACTATTATATTTATATTTTTGTTAATGTTAACATCTAAATTATCTGTTATTGAATCATATATTTTTCTATAAACTCAACTTATTCTTTATCTCTCAAGTCCTAAAAGTAAATTTCTAAATGATTCTAAATAATTTATATTAGTATCTAGAAAATTTTAAAGAAATACTTATTACTTAATTTAATTTAGCTTAGTAACTACAAAATTTAGTATTTTTATTAAAATGTTTAAAAAATAAAATCTACTGTTTAATACATTTTGTAATTCCATAACCCTCTTTTCTATATATAGTATTATATCAAGCAAATATATATACAATATATTGTATGTGCTAAAAAAACCGTACAGATAATCCTATAAGTATCGAAATTTATATAGAAATAACCAGAGGTTTAGGAACCAATGTGATGCCCCAAGTAGTGAAATTTCGAACCAATTTTTAAATGAAATTCTTAAAATTCAAGGACTAAATATTTAACTGTAATAAAAATAATTCAAATACTCTTTACTTAATACTATAATATTAGAAATATGTAATAAAATAATTTTTTGAGAGTTAAAATTAATTATATATGAATTATTGGTTAGATTACTTTTTAAAATATATCATTTCTAATTTTTTTATTGGTCTTATTGTTGGATTAATCTTGTTTCTAATTTCGAGAAAATTCAAACAAAAGAAAATCAAAAAAACTATTAAAGAAAATCAAAAAAATCTTGATAGGATTTATTTAATCGCATCGATAACTACAATAGTTATAACGTTTATTATAATATCTTCTTTTTCTATTCAATCATTTATTAACTATAAAATGAATTCAAACGATATTCAAAATATTTTAAATTCTTTTGAAACAATAAATACTTCAGATACTACTGGCACCATAGAAACAGAAAAACCTATAGAATCGGTTATCCCTAATATTGTTGGAACGTGTGACACACCTGGTGAAGCAAATAGTATTTTTGTAGATAGAGATTATGCATATATCGCTGATGGTAAAAGTGGATTACAGATTATTGACATTGAAGATGAAGAAAACCCAAAAATTATTGGAAATTTTGATACCGATGGATTTTTAAATGATGTTTTTGTAAAAGATAACTATGTATATTTGGCAGATACACAAAGTTTTACGATAATTGATATAAAGGATAAGGATAATCCTAAGTTAATTACCAGTTATGATTTATTTAATGAAGGAAGTATTAGTTATTTAAAAAGATTATCAGAAGGAGATAAGTTATTAATAAATTATCCAAACGTTAATAGTTTATTTGTAGATGGAGAATATGCCTATTTAACCGATTTTATTGGACTTAAAATTTTTAATATTACTAAGAAAAGTAATCCTATATTGGTTGGGAGTATAGATACTTTTTACAATTCCCAAAAAGTTTTTATAAAAAACAATTTTGCTTATGTAATAGATGATATTGATGGATTACAAATAATAGATATAAGCAATAAAGAAAATCCTTTAAAAGTTGGAATGTGTGATACTCCTGGTTCAGCTAAAGATATTTATATAAATGATAGATATGCTTATATTGCTGATGGGCTCAATGGCTTATTTGTTGTAGATTTATCATTTATAGATTCTTTATCAATCGGTACAACCATTATCACTTATGAGAATATTGGTAATTTGAATACAGTTTCTAAAGATAATAATTATGTATATATTTGTAATGATAATAGTTTAACAATCCTCGATATTAATATAAGTGATAATATATTTTTATCTGATTATACAATTATTAATAATTTTACAACTAGTGGGAAAACAAATGATTTATTAATAAAAGAAAATTTTGCTTATCTTGCCGATACTTTCAAGGGATTGGAAATAATAAAACTTGAATAAGATTAAAATAAATTTAAAAATATTGATAATGGCTGGGGAAGCAGGATTCGAACTATTAAATATAAACGATATGGTCTGAATTATTAGATTATTTATTTCTGACTTACAGTTTTGTAATTTTTATACTCGAACATTTTCTTCAAATTCCAGGGAGAAATCTACAGCCGGAGCCGAATGGGTAATCAGCCCCACCGATATTATATCAACACCTGTTTTACATATCTCTTCAACATTTTTTAGGCTAACGTTTCCTGAAGCCTCTACCAGGCAGGAGTTGCCTTTTTTTTCTCTTATTATTTTTACTGCCCTTATCATTTGATCAGTGCTCATATTGTCAAGCATTATAATATCTGCTTTACTGGTTATAGCTTCATCAAGTTGACTAAAATCCTTAACCTCCACTTCAATTTTTAAATTAGTGGGAGCAGTGGCTCTGACGCTTTCTACAGCTTTTGAAATTCCTCCTACGGCAATTATATGATTATCTTTTATTAATATTTCATCGAAAAGGCCGAAGCGGTGATTATAACCGCCTCCGCAGCGCACCGCATATTTTTCAATCTTTCTCAAGGTTGGTTTTGTTTTTCTGGTGTCAAAAATTTTTACCTTATAGGGTTCTGCAATTTTTACGAACTCACCGGTAAGGGTTGCAATTCCTGACATATGCTGTATGAAATTAAGGCAGGTCCTTTCAGCTTTTAAAATTGACAGAGTTGATCCTGTAATATTACAGATTCTATCCATATACCCCAGGGCACTTCCATCACTTTTTAATCTATCCATATTTATACTGCTGTCAACTTCTTTCAGTATGAATTCTGCAATATCCAGACCGCTTAATACAGCCCCGCTTTTTTCCTTGCATACAATATATGAAAATGAATTTTTATCCGGAGGAATCAGATACTGGGAAGTTATGTCTCCAAAACCGTTTAAGTCTTCTGAAATAGCTCCTCTTATGATATCTATTACTTCACTTTTTAAAATTCTTTTTTCCATATTTGATCCTAACGAAGTTATACATTTTTAAAATATACTTTGCCCTGTTTTAGTATTATATGTTTTTTCCATTTCTTATCATCTTTTTCCGGGAAGTCATTTCTCTGGTGTGTTCCTCTGCTTTCTTTCCTTAAATCTGCCGCTTTTATTATAAGGCTGGCCACAGTAAGCATGTTGGTAAATTCCAACATGTTCTTATCTTTTATATTATAAACATAAGCACTGTTGATATGAAAATCTACAAATTCCTTTGCTTCTTTCAGGCTGTGCGAATCTCTCAGTATGCCAACTTTTCTGCTCATAATATTTCTGAAGTCTGAAATCAAAGCTCCTATATCCGGATTTTTCTTGCTAAACCCGGTAACTTTACTTTTTTCTTTTACTGCTTTATCCAGAAGTTTTTTTATGCATCCGGTTATTTCATTTTCCTTTTTTATATTTTTTTGTTTTAGTTTTTTTTCTATATCTTTATAGATTTTCCATCCATATACCAGACCTTCGAGAAGAGAGTTACTTGCCAGCCTGTTGGCACCGTGTGCCCCGGTTGAGGCCGTCTCGCCGCAGCAGTACAGTCCCTCTATGTTTGTCTTTCCTGTATAATCGGTTTTAATGCCTCCGTTTAAGTAATGCTGAGCAGGAGATACCTTGATTAGGTCTTTTTTAAGGTTCAGGCCATTTTCATTCAGCTTTGAAATTATATTGGGAAAGCGTATTTTTAGATGGCTTTCTGGAATATGTGTAGCATCCAGATAAACGTAATTACATTTGCTCCTGTCCATCACCCTGACCATTTCCTTTACTACTATATCTCTGGGGGCCAACTCTGCTTTTGGATGTTTCCCCACCATAAAACGATCCCCCCAGCAATCTTTAAGGTAAGCACCCTCCCCTCTTAAGGCCTCACTTATTAAAAATAATCTTGAGTCTCTGGTCTTGAATACAGTAGGGTGAAACTGGATAAACTCTATATCCATAACAGCAGCGCCCGCTCTGTATGCCATGGCAATACCATCTCCGGTTGATATGGAAGGATTTGTGGAGAGGTCATATATCTGCCCTATTCCGCCACTGGCTATTATTATATTGGAAGCAGGGTGTATTTCAAGATTGCCGGTATTTATATCCATTCCCAGGATTCCCACACATGTATGGTCGCATATCAGTATATCCAGAACAAAATACTCGGGAAAGAAATCTATTTGATTCAGGCCTTTCGAATAAGAGACCAATTTCTTTTCGAGCTCTTCTCCGGTGGCGTCTCCTCCGGCGTGGAGGATTCTCGGATAGCTGTGTCCCCCTTCGGTAGTCAGGCTTATTTCTCCATCGGAAATATCGAAATTTGTACCTATTTCTATTAAATCTTCTATCATTTTAGGGGCATTTTTTACCAGTATTTCCACTGCCTTCTTGTCACAGAGTCCCTGGCCCGCCGCGATAGTGTCCCGGTAGTGGTTTTTCCAGAAATCAGGCTTCTTTATGGCAGCGGCAATGCCGCCCTGAGCATACCAGGTTGTTGAATCGGAAAGAGAACTTTTGGTAAAAACTTTGATGCGGTTATTTTTTGCCAGTCTCATTGCGGTAGAAAGGCCGGCAATACCGCTGCCGATAATGATACAATCGCAGTATTTATAAATTTTTTTAAAAGATGGCAGATCTATTATATATTTTGGTAACATAACTTATTTAATAGCTATCATCCTGTCAATTGCAGATCTGGCTTTTTGAATGATTTCCTCCGGTATACTTATTTCATACCTGTTCTCTTCGAGAGACCAGAGTATCTTTTCCAGGTTTATAAGCTTCATATCAGGGCATATGGCTTTATCGGTAGCGGGATAGAATGTTTTATTGGGATTTTCTTTTTTTAACCTGTGTATTATTCCTATCTCTGTTCCGATTATAAATGTATCTTTCCTGCTTTTTTTTATATATTTTGACATTCCTTCCGTGGAGGCTACTTTATCTGCAATGCTTATTACATCCGGAGTGCATTCAGGGTGTACTATGACTACAGCATCCAGGTGTTCCTTTTTAAGCTTGATGATATCTCTAATATTAATCATGATGTGAGAGGGACAAAATCCATTCCATAATATTAATTTTCTGCCTGTCTGTTTCTGAACGTAATCGCCCAGGTATTTATCCGGTATGAATATTATTTCTTTGTTCTTGGGGATAGATTTTACTACATTTACCGCATTTGAAGATGTGCAGCAGATATCGCTTAATGCCTTGACCTGGGCCGAGGAATTTACATAACATACTACTGCTGCACGGGGATATTTATTCTTTAATTGTCTGAGCTGGGCAGCGCTGATCATATCGGCCATAGGACAGCCGCTGTTTTTATCGGGGAGCAGAACTTTTTTAGCGGGAGATATTATCTTAGCAGTTTCAGCCATAAAATGTACCCCGCAGAATACTATGATTTTATTTTTTAAATTTGACGCTTTTACACTTAATTGGAAGGAGTCGCCCAAAAAATCTGCAATATCCTGTACCTCTCCGATCTGGTAATTATGAGCCAGTATGACAGCATCCTTTTTTATTTTTAATTTTATTATATTATCTATTAAATCCAGATTTGTGTTCATACTTTTTTTACAGTAAACATATTTTTGTTATTTTAAAACAACATTTATAAAAATGAAATAAGCACTTTATTATCCCCGGATGCTTAAAGCAGGATTTTTTATCCGGTAGAAAGATTTAAAACGGCAGAAAAAAATTAAGTGGCGGTATGGGGACGAGAAAGATTTATTTATTTTTCTTTTAATGTTATTATTTCAAATTTAGATAACATTAATTAAAATTTAAAATGCTTATATAAATATAACAGGAGTATTTTTTGAAGCTGATTATAAGCGAAAAGGAAATAGCGGCAAAAAGGATTGCAAAAATACTGGCAGGCAACGGTGTAAACCAGGAGAAAGTATATGGGGTTCCGATCCATCAATTCGAACTTAACGGAGAAGATTACAAAGTTATCGGACTTAAGGGCCATATACTTAAAGTGGATTATCCCAGGGAATATGCAAACTGGTTTAAAGTTGATCCGATAGAGCTTATTAATGCCAGAATTGAGAAGATTCCCATTCAGAAAAATATAATCCAGGCACTTAAGAAAGTCTCCAGCGATGCAGACGAGATTATAATAGCTACGGATTATGATAGGGAAGGCGAACTTATCGGTTATGATGCCATGCAGCTGGTAAAAGAAAAAAACGCTCTGGCTGCTTCAAGAAGAGCCAGATTCTCGGCAATTACCCTAAAAGATATAGGCCGGGCATTTTCAAAATTAGGTAAAGTTGATCTGAACCTCGCTTTTGCAGGAAGGGCACGGCAGGATATTGATTTAATATGGGGTGCAACACTTACCCGGTTCATATCCCTGGCTACTTATCAGATTAAAGATAAGTTTCTATCGGTGGGCAGGGTACAGACTCCCACTCTTGCTCTTATTGTTGATAGGGAACTGGAAATAAAATCATTTGTGCCCATACCTTACTGGGTTGTGAACGTAAAGCTTAAGACAGAATCCGGTGATGAATTTGAGGCTACCCATAAGAAAAAGAGATTTTTAAAACAAGGAGATGCACGGGCTGCTTATGATAGAATAGGCGATAAGGGAACTGTTCTGGAAGTAAAGGAGAACATTAGTGATATAAAGCCCCCTTCACCATTTAATACCACCGCTCTTATAATGAGTGGAAGCTCAATTGGTTTTTCGGCTTCAAAAACTGTAAGTATTGCCGAGAATCTGTATATGAATGGTTATATAAGTTATCCGCGAACTGATAATACGGTTTATCCATCTTCCATAGATTTAAAAGAGATTGTAAAAATGTTGGGCAGTTCAGTTGAGTATAAACAGATGTCCGAGGCGGTACTTGTACAGGAAAATATAGTGGCCAGCCGTGGTAAGAAAAGATCAACGGACCATCCGCCGATTTATCCCACATCGGCAGTGGAAAGGGCCAACCTTAGCAGTGATGAGTGGAAGCTGTATGATTTGATTGTAAGAAGATTTATATGCACCCTGCTTCCTGCCGCAAGGATTAAAAATATAACTGCAACCATTGATGTAGGAGGAGAGCTATTTATTGCCAGTGGCTCCACAATTATAAAGAATAGCTGGATAAAATTTTATCCTTACTACAAGCGTAAAGATATTATTATCCCCCAGCTTGAAGAAAAGCAAATGCTTTTTGTAACCGGTAAAGAACTAACCGGTAAAGAAACCAAACCTCCTACCAGATATACTCATGGAAAGCTGGTTGAAAAGATGGAAGAACTGGGACTGGGCACCAAAGCAACCCGCCACACTATTATACAGAATTTAATCTTTAGGGGATATGCAGGCGGAAATCCGCTCCAGCCTTCTGAAAAAGCTGTTGCTGTGGTTAAAATGTTAAAAAAACATGCCGGAAAGATATCGTCCCCTGAGATGACTTCGGAACTAGAAATGTATATGAATGGGATCGTAAATGGAGACGAGACCAGAGAAGATGTTGTAGATAGATCGAGAAAGATGCTGGGTGAGGTTATGACTATCCTGCAAAATGAAAAGGTTGAGATATCACAGGAAATAAAAAAAGGAATCAGAGAAGACCTGGTAGTGGGTAAATGCACAAGTGAAAACTGTGATGGAGAGCTGATAGTCAGAACTGCGAGAAAAACAAGAAAGAGATTTATAGGCTGTAATGCCTATCCCCGGTGCAGGACTACATTTCCGCTTCCCCAGAAGGGATTGCTGGTTACGACCAGGGAAATGTGCAAGCACTGCGGATATCCTGTAGTAAAGATAATAAAAAAAGGCAGGAAGCCCTGGAATTTGTGTATAAATCAGGATTGTCCCGGAAAAGATGAAAAATATAGAAATTACAACTATAACCGGGGAAGTAAAAAGACTTCTGACCAAGGCTAGTTTTAATCTTCCCCATGATATCGTAGAGGCGGTAAAAACAGCCGCCAGGAGGGAAACCTGCACCAGAGCCAGAGAAATACTTAACCTTATGATAAAAAACGCAGAAATTGCAGGAGAGCAAAAACTTCCCCTATGTCAGGATTGCGGCTCGGTTTATATTGATATTGATATTGGCCCTGATATCTGCATCAGGGACAGCGGTAATTTAAATAACATGTTAAATCAGGCAGTGGCAGATACTTACAGCAGTAATTATCTTAGAAAATCAATGGTCAGTGACCCATTGTATGAAAGGAACAATACCTCTGACAATACTCCTGCAATTATTTATACCGCTTTTACACCCGATCCCGGGATTGGCCTGAAAATATATTTAAAGGGAGGAGGCAGTGAGAATTGTTCTTTCCTCCATATGCTGAATCCATCAGCGGGAGAAGATGATATAATTAATCTGATTTTAGATATGGTTAAGAAATATGTCACCAAATGCTGCCCCCCGGTAATTATTGGTATTGGATTAGGCGGGAGCGCTTCAGAAGTTGCTAGGCTTGCAAGAACGGCCACTTTTAGAAATCTCGAAATTAGAAACTCAGATGAAAGATATGCAAATCTGGAGAATAAGATATTGAGTGCCGTAAATGAAACCGGAATAGGACCCCAGGGTCTGGGCGGAAGGACAACTGCTCTGGCGTGCAATATAGTCTATGCCCCATGCCATATGGCTTCTCTACCGCTGGCAATTTTTATGGGCTGTCATTCCTTGAGGAGAGCTGAATCAAAAATATCACCCCCGTAAATATCGTAGGCTACAAATAGGGGTAAATCTTTTACCGTTATTTCATAGATTGCTTCAGCTCCTAAATCGCTGTAGGCAATAGTTTTAATTCCTTTTACTTTTGTGGAAAGATATGCAGAAATACCGCCTATAGAAACCAGATAAATGGACCTGTATTTTTTTAAAAGTTCTTTTATTCTGCTGTTTCTCCTGCCTTTTCCTATCATGGCTTTTAAACCCCGTTTGAGCAGCGGTTCGGTCAGATTATCCATTCTGGCACCGGTAGTGGGGCCAATACTGCCGCTCTTTTTCCCGGGAGGGGTAGGTGACGGGCCTACATAAAATATAGTTTTATCTTTTAGATCCAGAGGCAGCTTTTTGCAATTCTTGATGGCATCAATAATACGTCTGTGAGCAGCGTCTCTGGCTCCGAATATAGTACCGCTCAGATAAACAATATCTCCTGATTTTAGCTTTTTAATTTTTTCCTCTGTAAGCGGTGTGCTTAATTTGTGAGTATTGCTGTTCATTTTTAATGATATCTTTAATCTTCCCACCTGTCTGTATCTTTGGTGTTGAAATACCTGTCTTTTTTAAAATAATTATCATAGGAGTATAGCGGTTTTCTGGTGGGAGTTTGTTTTTTACTTCTTTTTGAACTAAGAATCATGGCAAAAATTATAAAAATTATAAATAGCCCGATAATACCCAGGATCACAATTAAAAAGTAGGTCAAAAATTTTGTCTTTTTACCCTCCATATATATCTTTTTTTCATCACCATATTTTATGTTCCATATGGCAATATTATCATCCCCGATTATGTCCGCATTATGGCTGGTTATGTTCACCGGAAATTTTATTTGATAGGTTATATCCAGAATACTGCTGTCTGATTTCACCAGATCGTTAATTCGATTATAATCGGAATTTGTATCTTCGGAATCAAGAAGTATTTCGTCTATTTTCATGTCTATATAATCTTCAAAGTCCATTTTTGCATTTAAGGGAAATTCGGATAGATTATCAATGGAAATATGGGGCAAGAATCTGATATCTTCAAATTCTGCGGTAGAATTGAAGTGTGTATAATCTTCCTCATCAAAAGTTTTATATTCTCCCTGTGGAAGGTTTTCAAGTATTTTATCAAAAAGGGACCGGTCCTTACCTAAAATTACTTCACTTTTCTGGATGTATTCTGTTTTTACGGCTATATCAATGGTCCTTGTTCCTGAATAATCAGTATTTATCTCTGTAAAAATATCAATCAATGTCTGGTCACAGGAAGAAATAAAAGGAA